>NZ_JBNNVP010000016.1:0-132639 GCF_050280605.1 Pseudomonas sp. NPDC089918
GAAGTCGAGCGCGTCGCGCAGATCCTCGCGCGTCGTCGCAAAAACAACCCGCTGCCCAGGCCAGGTCGCCGATACGCTGGAAGCCGAACATCGAGTAGAAGATGTAGAACGGCAGCATTGGCTGGTTGTGGCTGGAGTACGAAGTACCGGCAGCGATGAAGGAGCTCATGGCGCCCGCTTCGTTGATGCCTTCTTCGAGGATCTGACCTTTCTGGTCTTCCTTGTAGAACATCACCTGGTCTTTATCGACTGGCTCGTAGAGCTGGCCGACGGACGAGTAGATGCCCAACTGACGGAACATGCCTTCCATACCGAAGGTACGGGCTTCGTCCGGGATGATCGGTACGATGCGCGGACCGATTTCCTTGTCCTTGACCAGTTGCGCGAGGATCCGCACGAAGGCCATGGTGGTGGAAATTTCACGGTCGCCCGAGCCGTCCAGGATCGCCTTGAGGGTGTCCAGTGGCGGGGTTGGAATGTTGAAGCTCTTGGCGCGACGCTGAGGCACGAAACCGCCCAGTGCGGTACGGCGCTCGCTCAGGTAGCGGGCTTCGGCGCTGCCTTCTTCCGGTTTGAAGAACGGCAGGTTTTCGAGTTCGTCGTCTTTGACCGGGATATCGAAACGATCGCGGAACAACTTCAGGCTGTCGACATCGACTTTCTTGGTGTTGTGCGCAGTGTTTTTCGCTTCGCCGGCACCGGTGCCATAACCCTTGATGGTTTTGGCCAGGATGACGGTCGGTTGTTCTTTGTGGTTGACCGCTTCGTGGTACGCCGCGTAGACCTTGTACGGGTCGTGGCCGCCACGGTTGAGCTTCCAGATCTCGTCGTCGGACAAGTCTGCAACCATCGCCTTGAGTTCTGGCGTGTTGAAGAAGTGTTCACGCACGAACGCGCCGTCTTTGGCTTTGTAGTTCTGGTACTCGCCGTCGATGACTTCGTCCATGCGGCGTTGCAGGATACCGTCGACGTCTTTGGCCAGCAGTGGGTCCCAGAAACGGCCCCAGATGACTTTGGTCACGTTCCACTGAGCACCGCGGAACACGCCTTCGAGTTCCTGGATGATCTTGCCGTTGCCGCGAACCGGGCCGTCGAGGCGCTGCAGGTTGCAGTTGATGACGAAGATCAGGTTGTCCAGCTTCTCGCGGCCGGCCAGGGAGATCGCGCCCAGGGATTCCGGCTCGTCGCACTCGCCGTCGCCCAGGAAGCACCAGACTTTCTGTTTGCCCGGCTGGATGAAGCCACGGTGTTCCAGGTACTTCATGAAGCGAGCCTGGTAGATCGCCTGGATCGGACCCAGACCCATGGATACGGTCGGGAACTGCCAGAAGTCAGGCATCAGCCAAGGGTGCGGGTAGGACGACAGGCCCTGACCGTCCACTTCCTGGCGGAAGTTGTTCATCTGGTCTTCGGTGATGCGGCCTTCCATGAATGCACGGGCGTAGACGCCTGGCGAGGTGTGGCCCTGGAAGTAGATCAGGTCGCCGCCGTGTTCGTCGCTCGGAGCCTGGAAGAAGTAGTTGAAGCCGATGTCATACAGGGTCGCACTGGAGGCGAAGCTGGAGATGTGACCACCCAGGTCAGAATCTTTCAGGTTCGTACGCATTACCATGGCCATCGCGTTCCAGCGTACCAACGAGCGAATGCGGCGTTCCATGAACAGGTCGCCAGGCATGCGTGCTTCGTGGGTAACGGGGATCGTGTTGCGGTATGGCGTAGTGATGGCGTAAGGGAGCTGCGAGCCGCTACGGGTCGCGAGTTCGCCCATACGGGTCATCAGATAGTGAGCACGGTCTTCGCCTTCTTTGTCGAGAACCGATTCCAGGGCGTCCAGCCATTCCTGGGTTTCGACGGGATCGAGGTCTTGCATGGCTTGCTCCAGGGCGGAAAGGCTTCCAGAATCGGTTGCCTGAGTTTGCGACTGGCCTTGTGGGCAGACGATATAAATTCTTGGATTGCCGAGAGGTATGTTCCGGCGGCGTGTAGTTTTACTACAAATCATCGGGCATTTCAGCCTTTCGAATGTATAGACGAGTAGTAAAACTACAGAAGATCGGCTTGTGGCCTCCGGCTGCGTTGTGAGAATAATCGTTAAGGTTGGTCTTTTGCCAACCAAAAAAGGTGAAGGCTTGATGATCGCTGCCAAAAATAAACAAATTTCAGCTATTTCTAACCTTTGTTCGACAGTCGGTCAGGTAGCGCATTTTCACGAATCACTACATGCAGCCCTTCACACGCCGATCAAGGATAGACCATGAGCCTCCCTTCGCTTGCCGAACTGCCCGGCGTACTCCTGCCCTTTGTCACCCGTGCCGAGCAGTCGTTCCGTACGGCCGTCGCGGCGCTTGCCGATGATCATGGCCTGTCTGCCTGGACGCCTGAGCGCTGGGCGCAATTTGCCCGCGTCACCGCGGCCAGCGACTTTGTCATTGAACAGAGTGTGCGTGACCCTTTGATGTTGCTGGAACTGGTGCAGTCCGGCGAACTGGACCGCGTCTTTGCGCCGGGCGAGTTGTGCGCACAGATTGCGACGGCGGTGAGCGCAGCCGAAACCGACGACCAACTTGGCCGCGCCCTGCGTCGCCAACGCACCCGCCAGCAAGTGCGGATCATCTGGCGCGACCTGACTCGCCAGGCCGATTTGATCCAGAGCTGCCGCGACCTCTCGGACATGGCCGATGCCGGCATCGATCAGGCCTATCAGTGGTTGTATCAGCGCCATTGCCAGCAATTCGGCACGCCTACCGGGCGACGTAGCGGTGAGCCGCAACAGATGGTCATCCTCGGCATGGGCAAGCTCGGCGCCGTGGAGCTGAATCTGTCGTCGGACATCGACCTGATCTTCGCCTACCCCGAGGGCGGCGAAACCGTCGGTGTGAAGCGGTCGCTGGATAACCAGGAATTTTTCATTCGCCTCGGTCAGCGTCTGATCAAGGCCCTGGACCCGATGACCGTCGACGGTTTCGTGTTCCGCGTCGACATGCGCTTGCGGCCTTACGGTTCGTCCGGCGCGCTGGTGCTGAGCTTCAATGCACTGGAGCAGTATTACCAGGATCAGGGCCGCGACTGGGAACGCTACGCGATGATCAAATCGCGCGTGGTGGCCGGCGATCAAGTGGCGGGGGCGCAATTGCAAGAAATGCTGCGCCCGTTCGTTTACCGGCGTTACCTGGACTTCTCGGCCATCGAAGCGCTGCGCACCATGAAGCAGCTGATCCAGCAGGAAGTCCGGCGCAAGGGTATGGCCGACAATATCAAGCTGGGTTCCGGCGGCATTCGTGAAGTCGAATTTATCGCCCAGGCCTTCCAGCTGATTCACGGTGGCCGCGACCTGAGCCTGCAGCAGCGTCCTCTATTAAAAGTACTGAGCACCCTCGAAGGTCAGGGTTACCTGCCGGCGGCGGTGGTCAGCGAATTGCGCGAAGCCTACGAATTTCTGCGTTACACCGAACACGCGATCCAGGCGATTGCCGACCGCCAGACCCAGATGCTGCCGGATGGCGAACAGGATCAGGCGCGCATTGCCTTTATGCTCGGGTTTGCCAACTGGACGGCGTTCCACGAGCAGCTGATGTACTGGCGTGGCCGGGTGGCCTGGCACTTTGCTCAGGTGATTGCCGATCCCGATGAAGAGGACGGTGCCGAGAGCGAAGTGGTGGTCGGCGGGGAATGGCTGCCGCTGTGGGAGGAGGCGCAGGACGAGGAGGCCGCGTGCCGTCAGTTGGAAGAGGGTGGTTTCGCCGACGCCTCCAAGGCGCTGAAAGCCTTGGCCAGTCTGCGTGGCAGCCCGCAATTGCGCGCCATGCAGCGCCTGGGGCGTGAACGCCTCGATGCTTTTATTCCGCGCTTGCTGGCTCAGGCTGTGGAACATGCCAATCCCGATCTGGTGCTGGAGCGGGTGCTGCCGCTGGTGGAAGCTGTCGCACGTCGTTCCGCCTATCTGGTGTTGTTGACCGAGAACCCCGGGGCCCTGCGCCGCCTGCTGACGCTGTGCGCCGCGAGCCCATGGATTGCCGAGCAGATCACGCGCTTTCCGCTGCTGCTCGACGAATTGCTCAACGAAGGCCGGTTGTTCAAGCCGCCGCTGGCGCCGGAATTGGCCGCTGAATTGCGCGAGCGTCTGACGCGGATTCCCGAAGATGATCTCGAACAACAAATGGAAGCCCTGCGGCATTTCAAACTGGCGCACCGCTTGCGCGTCGCCGCCTCGGAAATCGCCGGCAGCCTGCCTTTGATGAAGGTCAGTGATTATCTGACCTGGCTCGCCGAAGCGATCCTCGAACAAGTGCTGGCCCTGGCCTGGCGCCAGACCGTGGCCAAGTACGGCTCACCACTGCGCACCGACGGCAGCTTGTGCGACCCTGGTTTCATCATTGTCGGTTATGGGAAAGTCGGCGGTCTGGAGCTGGGGCATAGTTCGGACCTGGATCTGGTGTTCATCCACGACGGTGATCCGCAGGCGGAAACCGACGGGGCGAAGCCTATCGACGGCGCACAGTTTTTTACCCGGCTCGGGCAGCGCATCATTCATTTGCTGACGGCGCAGACCAACTCCGGCCAGCTGTATGAAGTGGACATGCGCCTGCGGCCGTCCGGTGCGTCTGGTTTGCTGGTGAGTTCCCTGGGGGCGTTTGCCCGGTATCAGGAAAACGAAGCGTGGACCTGGGAGCACCAGGCGCTGGTGCGGGCGCGGGTGCTGGTGGGCAGTCAGGATGTCGGCCAGGCCTTCGAGAAGGTTCGCGCCGCAGTATTGGCCAAGCCGCGGGACCTGCCGACCTTGCGCCAGGAGGTAAGCGAAATGCGCGCCAAGATGCGCGATAATCTGGGCAGCAAGAGCACTGCAGCGGGCACCGCGGCAAATGCCTTCGAGGCCACGGCGCCGTTCGATCTCAAGCAGGACGCCGGAGGTATCGTCGATATTGAATTTATGGTGCAATACGCGGCTCTGGCATGGTCTGAAGCGCATCCGTCATTGCTGCGCTATACCGACAATATCCGCATTCTGGAAGGGTTGGAGGAGGTCGGGCTGATGCCCGCCGAAGACGCCAGCCTGTTGCGTGAAGCCTATAAGGCCTTCCGCTCCGCCGCTCACCGGGAGGCCTTGCAGAAGGACGCCGGTGTAATACCGGGCGACCAGTTCGTGGATGAACGACGGCAGGTAATGCGGATCTGGCGCGAACTGGGGTTAAGCTGAAACGGGATATTTGCAACACCTGATACCCCTGTGGGAGCGAGCCTGCTCGCGATGAGGCCGTCACATTCAACATGTATGCTGACTGTCAGGCCGCGATCGCGAGCAGGCTCGCTCCCACACTGGATCTGCGGCGTTTGATAGATTGAGGAGTTAAGCTGCACCGCACTGGATGTGCACAAAATTGATCCGACGAGCACCAATCGGCTCGTCCAAATGACCTGACGGTTCACCCCGAAGGTGCTGGATTCTCGAGGCGGGGAGGCGTATGCCTCCCCGGCTCGTTTTTGGAAACCACATGAAAATTCTGATCGTTGGGCCCAGTTGGGTCGGTGACATGGTGATGGCGCAGACACTTTTTCAGTGTCTCAAGCAGCGCCACCCGCAGTGCGAAATCGACGTGCTGGCCCCCGAGTGGAGCCGGCCGATTCTCGAGCGCATGCCCGAAGTGCGCCAGGCCTTGAGCTTCCCGCTCGGCCACGGCGTGCTGGAGCTGGCGACGCGTCGGCGCATCGGTAAATCCCTGGCCGGCCAGTACGACCAGGCCATCCTGCTGCCCAATTCCTTGAAGTCGGCGCTGGTGCCATTTTTCGCCGGTATCCCGAAACGCACCGGCTGGCGTGGCGAATTCCGCTACGGTCTGCTCAATGACGTGCGCACGCTCGACAAAGAACGTTACCCGCTGATGATCGAACGCTTCATGGCCCTGGCCATTGAGCCCGGCGTCGAGTTGCCGAAGCCGTATCCACGGCCGAGCCTGCAGATCGACCCGGTGACCCGCGACGGCGCGCTGGCCAAGTTCGGTCTGGCCCTCGACCGTCCGGTGTTGGCGCTGTGTCCCGGTGCCGAGTTCGGCGAGTCCAAGCGCTGGCCGTCCGAGCACTACGCCAAGGTCGCCGAAGCGAAGATCCGTGAAGGCTGGCAGGTCTGGCTGTTCGGCTCGAAAAACGATCATGCGGTGGGCGAAGACATTCGTGCGCGGCTGATTCCCGGTCTGCGTGAAGAGTCGGTGAACCTCAGTGGCGACACGTCCCTGGCCGAGGCCATCGATCTGCTGTCTTGCGCCGATGCGGTGGTCTCCAACGACTCCGGCCTGATGCACGTGGCTGCCTCGTTGAACCGCCCGTTGGTGGCGGTGTACGGCTCGACGTCGCCGGGTTTCACACCACCGTTGGCCGAGCACGTCGAGATCGTGCGCCTGGGCATCGAATGCAGTCCGTGCTTCGATCGCACCTGCCGTTTCGGTCATTACAATTGCTTGCGCCAACTCATGCCCAAAGCGGTGAGCGAAGCCTTGCAGCGGTTGCTGGGCACTGTGGTCGAGGTCAAATAGTTTGCGGGTACTGTTGATCAAGACTTCTTCGCTGGGCGATGTGATTCACGCGTTGCCAGCGTTGACCGACGCGGCGCGGGCGATCCCCGGCATCACGTTCGACTGGGTGGTGGAAGAAGGCTTCGCCGAGATTCCGACCTGGCACCCGGCCGTGGGGAAGGTGATTCCGGTGGCGATCCGTCGCTGGCGCAAGAACATCTGGCAGACCATCAAGAGTGGCGAGTGGAAGCGCTTCAAGCAAAGCATTCGCGCGACCAAATATGACTTGGTGATCGATGCCCAGGGCTTGCTGAAAAGCGCGTTGCTGACTCGCTACGCCAAAGCACCAGTGGCCGGGCTGGACAAAAACTCGGCCCGCGAACCCATCGCTGCGCACTTCTATTCCCGACGTCTGGCCGTGGCCCGTGGGCAGCACGCGGTAGAGCGAGTGCGCCAGTTGTTCGCGGTCGCACTGGGTTACGACCTGCCTAAGGGGCTGGGCGACTATGGCCTGAACGTCGAACGACTGGTGGAATTGCCGCGCAAGAATCCGTACGTGGTGTTTCTCCATGGCACCACTTGGGACACCAAGCACTGGCCCGAAGCCTATTGGCGCGAGTTGGCCGAGCGTGTGGGTTACCTTGGCGTAGCGGTCAAGCTGCCGTGGGGTAATCCGGTCGAAAAGGCCCGCGCCGAGCGCATCGCCAAAGATATGAGACATGTCGAGGTGCTGCCCAAACTGAACCTGGCGGGTGTCGGCAAAGTCCTGGCCGGAGCGCAAGCCTGCGTAGCGGTGGACACCGGTCTCGGTCACCTGGCTGCGGCGCTGGACGTGCCGACCCTGTCGCTGTTCGGCCCGACCAACCCGGGCCTGACCGGCGCGTACGGCAAGTCGCAGATTCACATGGCCAGCGACTTCCCCTGCGCACCGTGCCTGCAAAAGAAATGCACCTATCAACCGACGGCCGACGATGCCCGTCGGTTCGACCTGAAACGCGAGTGGCCCCTGTGCTTCACGCGTCTGAATCCCGAGCGTGTCGCGAGCCGACTGAGCACGTTGTTACTGGCTGAGGAGCTGCGCTGATGCAATTGGCATTTGTCCTGTACAAGTACTTTCCCTTTGGCGGTTTGCAGCGCGACTTCATGCGCATCGCCCTGGAGTGTCAGCAACGCGGTCATCAGATTCGTGTCTATACGCTGATCTGGGAAGGCGACGTTCCGCCGGGTTTCGAAGTACTGGTGGCACCGGTCAAGGCGTTCTTCAATCATCGGCGCAACGAGAAGCTCACTGAGTGGATGGAGGCCGATCTGGCCAAGCGTCCGGTGGACCGCCTGATCGGTTTCAACAAGATGCCGGGCCTGGACGTTTACTACGCTGCCGACGGCTGCTTCGAAGACAAGGCGCAAACCCTGCGCAACTCGCTGTACCGTCGTTGGGGCCGCTACCGGCACTTCGCCGAGTACGAGCGCGCGGTGTTCGCCAAGGACGCCAAAACCGAAGTGCTGATGATTTCCGAAGTCCAGCAGCCGCTGTTCATCAAGCATTACGAGACGCCGCTTGCGCGCTTCCATTTGCTGCCGCCGGGTATTGCTCTGGACCGTCGCGCACCGACCAATGCCGCCGAGATCCGTGCCGGGTTTCGTCGCGAGTTCAATCTGAAAGATGATGAATTGCTGCTGGTGCAGATCGGCTCCGGGTTCAAGACCAAGGGCGTGGACCGCAGCCTCAAGGCGCTGGCCGCGCTGCCCGCCGAGCTGAAAAAACGCACCCGGCTGTTTGTAATTGGCCAGGACGACCCCAAAGTATTCCAGTTGCAGAGCGCCACATTGGGGCTCGGCGACAACGTGCAGTTCCTCAAGGGCCGCAGCGATATCCCGCGTTTCCTGCTCGGTGCCGATCTGTTGATCCACCCGGCGTACAACGAAAACACCGGGACGGTGCTGCTTGAAGCGGTGGTGGCCGGCTTGCCGGTGCTGGTGAGCGCAGTGTGCGGCTATGCCCATTACATCGCCGAGGCCGATGCAGGCCTGGTGCTGGACGAGCCCTTCGATCAGGCGCAACTGACGCAATACCTGACCGGCATGTTGAATGACGCAAATGCACGGGCGGCCTGGAGCCGCAACGGTCTGGCTTTCGCCGAGACGGCCGACCTCTACAGCATGCCGCAGCACGCGGCCGATGTGATTCTGGCGGAGCACGCTTAATGAAGTTGATGCTGGCTGAACCGTTCAAGAGCCTCTGGGCCGGGCGCGATCCGTTCGCCGAAGTCGAGGGCCTCAAGGGCGAGGTATACCGCGAGCTTGAAGCGCGCCGGACACTGCGCACTGAAGTGGACGGTCACGGGTTCTTCGTGAAAATCCACCGTGGCATCGGCTGGGGCGAGATTTTCAAAAACCTGCTGACCGCCAAACTGCCAGTGCTTGGCGCGGGCCAGGAGTGGAAGGCCATTCAGCGCCTGCAAGAAGTCGGCGTGCCGACCATGACCGCTGTCGCTTACGGCGAAAAGGGCAGCAACCCGGCGGACCAGCATTCGTTCATCGTCACGCAAGAGCTGGCGCCCACCGTCAGCCTCGAAGATTTCAGCATCGACTGGGTCAAGCAACCGCCCGAGCCAAAACTCAAGCGCGCCTTGATCGCCGAGGTCGCGCGAATGACCGGCATGATGCACCGCGCCGGGGTTAACCACCGCGACTGCTACATCTGTCACTTCCTGCTGCACACCGATAAACCAGTGACAGCCGACGATTTCAAGCTGTCGGTGATCGATCTGCACCGTGCTCAGACGCGTCCGACGATTACCCAACGCTGGCGTAACAAGGACCTGGCGGCGCTGTATTTTTCGGCGCTCGACATTGGCCTGACCCGTCGCGACAAACTGCGTTTCCTCAAGGGGTACTTCCAACAGCCCCTGCGCCAGATTCTGGCTGAAGAAGCGGGACTGTTGGCATGGCTCGAAGGCAAGGCCAACAAGCTCTATGAGCGTAAGCAGCGATACGGGGATGCGCTCTGATGTCGGGTTGGACACTGGAACCTGCTTACAGCGATCTGGCAGAAGACTTCGGCAGTCTTGACGCGGTGTTCGCGCTCGAAGGCGAGCGACTGACCCGCGATCCACTGTCCGAGGTCATTCGCGTCCAGCGCAATGGCGTCAATTATTACGTCAAGCGCTACACAGGCGCAGGTAAAGGCCTGCGCCGTTATCTGGGCAAGCCGCGGGTGAAAGCCGAATGGCAGAACCTCAAGCGTTTCGCCAAATGGGGCATTCCCACCGCCGAAGTAGTGGCCTGGGGGCTGGAACGGCGCGGCGCGGCATACGATCGTGGGGCGATGATCACGCGCGAGCTGCCCAATACCGAAGACTTGTCGGCCCTGGCAGGTCGGCATGATCCGAAACTGGCGGACCGCGCCTGGGTCGACAACATCAGTCGGCAGCTGGCGGGCTATACCCGGACCATGCACCATCATCGTTTTACCCACAATGATTTGAAATGGCGCAACCTGCTGATCGACGATGAGGCGCGGCTGTTTCTGATCGACTGCCCCAACGGTGATTTCTGGCGCGGCTTCTGGCTCAAGTACCGGATCACCAAGGACCTGGCGTGTCTGGACAAAGTGGCCAAATATCATCTGTCGGCCACCCAGCGCCTGCGCTTCTATCTGCAATACCGCCAAAGCACCCGGCTCGATGCCGCCGACAAGAAACGGATTCGGCACGTGGTGAGATTTTTCGAGGGACGCGAATGACTGATTTTCTGGCTGCTGAAGACCGTGCGCTGCTTGAGCGTCATGGCCTCGGCACCTTCGACGCACTCTGGGCCAAACAGCTCGAGGCGGTGGATGAACCCAATACCGTCGGTGGTGGCTGGAGCAGTGTATTTCGGCTAGAGCTGGAAGGTCATGGTTACTACCTCAAGCGCCAGTGCAACTACCTGACACGTACATTGCATTCTCCCTTTGGCGAGCCGAGTTTTGCCCGTGAGTTTCGCACCATCAGGCGTTATCAGAAACTGGGCATTCCGGCGTTGCAGGCGGCGTTCTTCGGTGAGCGCAAAGTCGGCGGCGAAGTCCGGGCGATTCTGCTGACCCGTGCGCTGGACGGTTGGGATGATCTGGATTCACTGTTGCAGCGCTGGTCCGACCTGAGCGCGGCGCAGCACACGGCAATTCTGAAAGCCTGTGGGCAACTGGCGCGACGCCTGCATGAGGAGCGTCAACTGCACGGGTGCTTCTATCCCAAGCATATTTTTCTCCAGGCCACCGGTGACGGTTACCAGGCTCAGTTGATCGACCTGGAAAAAACCCGGCCATTGCTGTTTGGCCAACGTGATCGGGTCAAGGACCTGGAGCCGTTGCTGCGTCGGGCGTCGGAATGGAGCGAAAGTCAGCTGCGCGAGTTGTTGGCGGCTTATCTGGATCAGCCCTTGAACAGTTCGCTGGTGGACAGTTGGGTATCGCGCCTGAGTGCGCGGCGCAGTCACAAGGAGACGCGTTGATGCGTTTGTCCGAACTGAAACATGCGGGCCGCAGTCCAGGCCTGCCTCTAAGCATTCCACTGGCCGATGCCGCAGGGGCTGCAGAGTTGCAACTGCTGAGCCTGCTGCGGGTGTTGCCAGGGCAGCGTTATGTGGGCGCCGGCGTCTGGCGCGGCCGGCCGGTGCTGGCCAAATTGCTGGTTGGCGGTAAAGCGGCGCGGCATTTTCAGCGTGAGCTGGACGGCGTGCGTTTGCTCGCGGCTCAGGGGCTGACCACGCCGTTGTTATTGGCTGATGGCCTGAAGGACGGCGAGGGCGGCTGGCTGTTGTTCGATTTCCTTGAGGGCGCTGAGAGCCTGGGAGACGCCTGGAAACAGGTCGAACACTTGCCAGTGCTGGCGGATGAACAATCAGCTGTGCTGGCCGAGGCGTTGGGTGCGATCGCGCATCTGCACAGCAAAGGCCTGTGGCAGGAAGATCTGCATCTGGACAACTTGCTGCGCCATGGCGGTCAGTTGTATTTGATCGATGGTGCCGGCATCTGTGCCGAGACGGCTGGCAAGCCACTGTCGCAGCACAAAGTCCTGGAAAACCTCGGGGTGTTTTTCGCCCAGTTGCCCAAATCGCTGGAACCCTTCACCGAAGAATTGCTGGTGTATTACTTGTTGGGAAACGGCGAGCATGCCTTGCCCATGGAAGCGTTGCAGAAGCAGATCGACAAGGTCCGTCGCTGGCGTTTGAAGGATTTCCTGATCAAGGTCGGCCGCGAATGCACGTTGTTCTGCGTCCAGCGCGGGGCGTTCGGCTTGCGGGCGATTCGCCGTGAAGAAGAGGCGGCGATGTTGCCGGTGCTGGAGCAGGCTGATGCCTTGCTCGATCAAGGCCATCTGTACAAGACCGGCGGCGCCGCGAGCGTCGGCAAGGTCGAAGTGGCGGGTCGCACATTGCTGGTCAAACGCTACAACATCAAGGGCTTTGCCCATTGGCTCAAACGTTTCTGGCGCCCGAGCCGCGCCTGGCACTCATGGCGTGAAGGCAATCGCCTGGCATTCCTGGGCATCGCCACGCCCAAGCCACTGGCATTGTTGGAGAAGCGTTTTCTCTGGCTGCGCAGCCGGGCGTACCTGGTGACCGAATATTTGCCGGGGCCGGACATCATCGAGCGCTTCGCACCCTACGTGGAAAGCGGCGAAGCGCCGCAAGCCGAGCTTCAGGCCCTGGATTACCTGTTCGCGGAGCTGATTCGCGAGCGCATCAGCCATGGCGATTTCAAGGGCCATAACCTGTTCTGGCAGCAGGATCGCTGGGCGCTGATCGATCTGGATTCGATGTGTCAGCATAGCTCGGTCAGTAGCTTTGCCCCGGCGTATGCGCGGGATCGGGCGCGGTTCATGCGCAATTGGCCCGAGAGTAGTGCGTTGTATCGGGTGATTGATCAGCGATTGCCCAAAGACATTTCCAGCGCTGCTTGAGTCGGGTCTTTGACCTTGTCGCGGGCAAGCCCGCGATGGCGGCAGATCAGTCTCCCGAGATCTAGAGGACAAGTTCTTATGAACCGTCCTACATGATCTACAGACCCCGTGAACTGTGCCCTGAATAGCCACGATGCTAGTTTGCCTGACGTTCTCGGAGGGCAGATATTGACGATAAAAATGGCTATGTTGCTGAGCACTTTCTCACTGGCGCTATCCGGCTGTGGAACCGCCGTCACAGTGCTGCAGGGTGACGAGGAGGCCACCCGTGGCCTCAGAAAACAAAAAACCTACTGCCAGTCCATCCCTCGCATCTATAGCGGTCTGGCCCACAATTTTTGCCGACTGCATGCGCCGTCTGATCCCACCGGTATTCTGGTGCAGGTTGTCTTGCTGGATCTGACCTTGTCAGGTGCACTGGACACGGTTGCCTTGCCGTACACCATTTACCGGCAGGCAACCGACGGCAATATCAGGATTTACGGGCGTCCGGGTCGCGGGTAACTCTTTTGTATCCTGCGTGTGGGTGCTACACCTAGCGTACCCGGCTCGAAAAACAAAGGGTGAATAGCTCGTGTCGACCTCGATGTTGCACTCTCAACAGTTTGTTCTTTTTGAAAGCGAAAACGAAAGCGACGCTGAAACTAATGTTGAGGCGAAAAAGCTTTTACCTCCGCTCGGAAGGTACAGCGATTTCATAATCTATGTAGATGAGAGCGGCGATCATGGGATGCAAACATTAGATCCAAACTATCCAATGTTTGTTCTGGCATTTTGTGTGTTTCATAAAGGGCATTATTGCGAAAAGGTTATTCCTGCCCTTCAGAAGTTTAAATTTAATCATATGGGGCACGACCTGATCGGTCTGCATGAATTGGAAATTCGAAAAGAAAAGGGAGCATTCTCCAGTCTATTCACGTCGAGGCAACACAAACATGCCTTTCTCGACGAGTTGACGGGCATCATTGAAGCCAGCAATTTCGTTCTGATCAGTTGTGTTATCGACAAAGCTGCCCTTCGCGAAAAACAAGGTCCTGTCCACAATCCTTATCACGTCGCACTCGGCTTCTGTCTGGAAACGCTTTATGAGTACTTGCAAGAAAAGAATCAGCAGAGCGTTTTAACTCATGTGATTTTCGAGCGTCGAGGGAAGCGGGAGGATAACGAGCTTGAACTGGAGTTTCGTCGCATGTGCGATGGCGCGAATCGATTGGGCATTCAGTTGCCGTTCGATATTGTCTTTGCAACCAAGCAAGTGAATTCTACGGGGTTACAACTAGCGGATCTTGTTGCAAGACCCATTGGTATGAGCGTTTTGCGGTCTGGGCAAGAAAATCGTGCCTTTGATGTACTCAAGCGCAAGTTCTACTGCAGTGGTGGGCGTAACAATGTGGGCGAGGGTTTCGAGAACTGGGGTTTAAAGATTTTCCCTCTCTGAGAAAGCGAAAAGCCCCGGTGAAACTCACCGAGGCCACAACGCCGACCGGGATCCCCCAGTCCATTTGCGCAGGAGTCTATGTCGAGGTCCTTCATCTGTCAACGCGCCGGCTTGCCACTTCTCGCTAGAGGCTTGCCACCGCTTTTAAGCTATAATCCCGCCCTTTAGCTGTCTCTCGCCCCTTGCGAGGGCACATTAATTTTTGAGGCGCGTTGCGCCTGCATGCAGACTAAAGAGGCTAGACCCCTGTGGCATTGACGATTCTTGGCCTGTCCGGCGCCCTTAGCCATGATCCTTCCGCAGCCTTGTATATCGACGGCAAGCTGGTCGCGGCAGCTGAAGAAGAGCGCTTCGTGCGCGATAAACATGCAAAGAACCGCATGCCTTACGAATCGGCGAAGTTCTGCCTCGAACAAGCGGGCATCAAGCCGTCCGACGTTGACGTGGTAGCGATTCCGTTCGCGCCGATCAGCCTGTTCGGCAAGGCTCGCTGGCACTACGCCAAGCGTTACTGGTACGCCCCGGACCGCGCCCTCGACGCGATCCTGATGGGCAACCGTCGCTACTAGCGCTATCGCAACAAGATTGTCTGGTGCCTCGAGCAACTGGGCTTCGATCCGAAGAAAATCAAGATCGAGCCGGTCGAGCACCACCTTGCCCACGCCTCCAGTGCCTATCACTGCTCCGGTTTCAAAGAGAAAACCGCGATCCTCGGGATTGATGGCAAGGGTGAGTACGCCACGACTTTCTTCGGTTACGGCGAAAACGGCAAGATCCACAAGATCAAGGAATTCTTCGATCCGGACTCCCTCGGCGGCCTGTACGGCGCGATCACCGAGTTCCTCGGTTTCGAGATGCTCGACGGTGAGTTCAAGGTCATGGGCATGGCGCCGTACGGCGACGCCAGCAAATACGATTTCTCGCGTCTGGCCTCGTTCGAAAACGGCGAGTTGGTGATCAACACCGACTACGCCAACGTCATCGGCCTGCGCCGTTATAAAGAGAAGGGCAAAGGTTTCTACTTCTCGCCGAAGCTGATCGAGTGGCTGGGGCCCAAGCGCGAAGGCGACATCGCCGACGAGCCGTACATCCACTACGCCGCGAGCATGCAAGCGCTGTTCGAGAAACTGGCGCTGCAGATGATCGACCACTACCTGGGCGATGTACTCAAGGAAACCGGAAAGCTGGCCTTCGCCGGCGGCTGTGCGTTGAACGTCAAGCTGAACCAGAAAATCATTGCCCGCGACGACATCAAAGAGCTGTTCGTTCAGCCTGCCTCCGGTGATGCCGGTACCGCGGTGGGTGCTGCGGCTTACGTGTCCCACGCCCGTGGTGTACCGGTCGAGAAGATGGAACATGTCTACCTCGGCCCGTCCTACAGCAACGAAGACGTACTCGCCGCCTGTGCCCGTCACCCGAGCAAGCCTGCATGGCGCAAGCTTGAGAACATGCCGGAAAGCATCGCCAAGATCATGGTCGACGGCAACCCGGTGGCCTGGTTCCAGGGCCGCATGGAGTTCGGTCCGCGTGCCTTGGGCGGTCGTTCGATCATCGGTTGCCCGAGCGCGACCGGTGTGGCTGACCGCATCAACCACCAGATCAAGTTCCGCGAGCGCTGGAGGCCTTTCTGCCCGTCGATGCTCGACACCGTTGCGCCGCAAATGATCAAGATCGATCACCCCGCGCCGTTCATGACCTTCACCTTCGAAGTGGCTGAAGAGTGGAAAACCCGCGTGCCGGAAGTCGTCCATGAAGACGGTACTTCTCGCGCCCAGGTGCTCAAGCGCGAATACAACCCGCGCTACTACGACATGATGAAGGCGCTGGAAGTGCTGACCGGTAACGGCGTGTCGCTGAACACCTCGCTCAACCGTCGTGGCGAGCCGATGATCTGTTCGCCGACCGATGCCTTGAACATGTTCTTCGGTTCCGACCTGCAGTACCTGATCATGGAAGACATTCTGGTGGTCAAAGAAGGCGCGGACGGGTATGCCGTTGACTGACGTGCTGATCAGTGTCGTTATTCCCGCTTATAACTACGCCAAAACCCTGCCGCGTGCGGTGAAATCGGTGCTGGCGCAGTTGGGGGATGCCCAGGCTGAGTTGCTGGTGATCGATGACGGCTCCACCGACGCGACGCCGCAAGTTCTGGAGCAGCTCCTGGCTGAACATGCGGGACGCTTTAGAGCTCTGCGCAAACCCAATGGCGGTTTGTCTTCGGTGCGTAATCGCGGGATCGAGGAGGCTCGGGGGCAATACCTGATCTTCCTCGATGCCGATGATGAGATGGCGCCTGATGCGCTGGCTGCGTTGACCCGGCATATCTCCAGCAACCCTGACAGCCGTTTGATTATTGGCGGTCACTGGTCGGTGTTCGACGACGGTCGTCGTGTCCAGCACGCAGTCAAACCCTTGCCAGCTACCCCGCGCCAGCGTGTGCGTGGCTACTTGCTGGACAAGACGGTATCGCTGTCCAACGGCGCCTGCGCGATGCATCGCGAAGTGTTCGCGCCGGGCAACTATCCTGAGCACTTGCGCAACGTTGAGGATATTCCGGTGTTTGCTCAGGTACTGGCGCGTTTCCCGTGCAGTGTGCTCGATCAGCCCCTGGCGTTGATCTACAAGCATGGCGACAGCATGCGGCATGACCTCAAGCAAAGCCTGGCGGCAGGCGTGGGGATGGTTGACGAGGTATTTTCCTCGGTGCGCATGCCTCAAGAACTGCAGGACCTGCGCCAGGCTTTCCTGGCTCAGCGCTGCCTGTCGTTGTTCCGCGATTGCTACAGTGCCGGCGATTATGTCAACGCCAAGGCTTTTTACGCCCGCGCCGTGCGCGCCGATCTGCGCTCGCTCACGCGCTGGTCCTATACCCGCAAGGCCATCCGGTTGTTGTTCAAGTGAACGTGCCGCCGTCTGAGGCAAGTGTGTTCCTGGCTGCGGGATGCTGGGCACAAAAAGCGCGTGAATTGGACCGTTACCGCTGGAAGCTGCTGCGCGAGCGTCATGGTCGCTGTGGCAGCTTGTTGCGTCTGGTTCGTGATGTGCTGGTGGATGTGGCGGTCGGGATTCGCGCCAAAGCGTGCTTGAGTGATTCGGTTGTCTCTGCGCCCTGTGAGGTGCTGTTGCTGCATTCGGCGCCAAAGTCCATGGCGTTGCAACGCAAGAATATTCTGATCGAGGGCCTGCGCAAGCGCGGGCACCACCTGACAGAGGCCGCGTTACGTTCTCCATCGGACGCCTGCGCCCAGCGCATGCTCCTGGCGCCGCCGCAGTCCGTGCCGCTGCGTTATCTGGTGTACGCCGCCCATGCCCAGTGGCTGGTGACGACGTATTCGCCCAAGGTACTGATCAACGAACGCAACGGTAGTCTTCATGCGCCGTTCCTGCGCTTGGCATTGGCTGCGCGTGGTGCCCGATTGCTGCAACTGGCCCATGCCACGACGCTGGAATCTTCACGGCGACTGGGGATGAACGATTACGACTATTACGGCGTCTTTGGCCATAGTTCGCTGGTTGCCTTGCAGGAAAGAACATTGCGATTCGGTGAGTCAACGGTGGTGCTGATCGGTTCCTACCTCGCCGATGAAACCTATGATCTGCCAGTTGCCGATCCTGCTCTCCATACGTTGTTGATTCTGGGGGTTGGTCCTGATCGGGAAAAAGAGTCGGGCTACCAGCGCACCTATCAGTTACTGCGCGACTGGGCCGAGGAGCATCCGCATTATCGCGTGCTGTTCAAGCGTCATCCGCGCAGCAAGGCGCAATTCTGGAACGATGCCGCTGCGCAGTTAACCAACATCGACTTGCTGGACAGCAAGTGTTCACTGGCGGACGCTCTGGCGCAGGCCAGCGTTGTTGTCAATATCATGTCCAATGCTGGTATCGAGGCAGGGCTGGCGGGCCGGCCGGTAATCCACGTGAATGCGGGCAGCGATGTGGATATCTTCTCTCACTCACTGTTTTTTGGGCCTCAAGTGCGCGATGAGCATGAGTTTTCCCGCCAGTTGCTAGCGCTTGAGCAGGATTATCCGGGGCATGTGGCCCAGGCCCGGCGTTTTGCCGATTACCACCTGGTATACGGTTCTCAGGGTTTGGCAAAGACCATTCAACTGGTTGATAACTTGCTGCGAGGCGCAGACCCTGCACGTGACTTCGAAACCTTCAGGCTGTCTGCCGCCGGCTGACACTGACGGCTTGAAGGGTTAAGGGGTGAGCGCCAGGCTCAATTCCCGTCCACTGCACACACGTTGGTGGTTCAGGTAATGCTCAAGGAACTGGTTGTCCTTGAGTAGCCACTCGCGATCCTGGCGATAGCGCAGCATATGCTTGAAGTTGCGCAGGCGCAGGCCTTTGCGCAGCGGCTTGCGATAGGCGCGCAGGTCGGCGATGTCAATCAGTCCCAGCGTGTTTTCAGGCGTCAATACCACATTGCCCAGGTGCGCGGAGCGAAAGTAGATGCCGTCCTCATGCAGGCGTGCAATGAACTCACCCAGTTGTGCCCGGAGAAATTCGTTGTTATCGGTGCCTAGCAACTGACGCAGGGTGCGACCGGGCAGGGGGGCGTAATGCACGGCATCGCGCTCGATGCTGGGGATGCGATAAACCTGGCGTACCGTTGGGCATTCGATATTGCGTTCGTGCAGTGCTCGGCAGTTGTCGGCGAAGCGCCGGGCGTAAGGCGCCCAAAGCGCAGAAGTCAGCAGGCGTTTGCGGCGAAACAGCTTGAGCATCGAGCCATCGGCCAGGCACAAAACTTTATCCCCTTTACCATCGGCCTCGAGAACGTCGGCGCCCTCGCGCATGTTGAGATAAGCGGTATGGTCGAGCGTTTGCATCAAGGCTCCAAGGCTTGGCCTGATGGGATGGTCAGCCGGCTATGTTACCGCAGTGCGCATGCTGCAAAAAACCGCTGTGGTACAATCGCCGCACTTTTTAAGAGGCAGTTGCCCGTTCACGGGGTTGCCTGGCGCAATACCACAGAGTGCTTGCTTCTGATTCTTGGTTTTATACTTCTATACGCGGACGGGCGAATAACAGGGTGTTGATGTCTGCGGACTTGTCGCACATGGTTATATTGCGCTTTGGCGGGTGGATGCGGCCTATTTTCTGGACACCCTATGACGACAATGCTGTTCATTTCCTTGGCCAAGCATCAAGGCCTCTATTTCAATCGGTTACTCAACGAGACCGAGCTACAAGGTAAAGTCGTTACCCCGCCACAGATGCCTTGGCCAAGGTTGTCGCAGACTTCCAGAGTGCTTTCGCGAGTCGACTGGCTGGGCCTGATCGAAGAAAAATGCGAGGAGCGACGCGTCAAGAACAAAAACGATGGTCGCTTGTATCGTCTGTTGTTACGTCTTGAGCTGATTTGGATGGCGCTGCGTGCCCAGGCTTTGCTTGATCGTGAGCGCCCCGACGCGCTGGTGTTCTGGAATGGTTCCCATCGTTACTGCCGATTGCTGACGGCCTTGGCGCTGCCGGGTTGTAAGACGTTCTTTTTCGAGAACGGCTTGTTGCCCGATACCACAACCGTTGATCCGCAGGGCGTGAACTACCTGAACGCCGTTCCGCGCGAGGCCGGTTTTTATCTCAACTATCCTTATCCGGTTCCTGAAAATCAGGCAGCGCCCGTGCTGATTCCACGCCAGCCTCGTACCAGTGGCCCGGCACCGATTGTGCTGCCGGAGCAGTTCGTCTTTATTCCGTTCCAGGACGACCGCGATAGTCAGGTTCGGCTGTTTTCTCCCTGGATCAAGAATATGCGCGAGATGTTCGCCTTGGGCGAGCGCTTGGCCAAAGAGACTGGATTGACAGTGGTCTTCAAGGAGCATCCATCCAGTCGCGAAACGTATCCTGAGTTGCATGAGCGTACTCACGAGCGTCTGTTGTTCGCCAACGGCAACGCCACTCAGCAGTTGATCGAGTCCAGCCAGTTTGTGGTCACGCTGAACTCGACGGTTGGCCTGGAAAGCCTCCTCTTGGGTAAGCCCGTGCTGACCCTGGGTCAGGCGTTTTTCAATATCGAGGGGCTGGTAATGCATGCCGATAACGCCGAGCAAGTGGTGGAACTGGCACGCGCTTTCCCGCAATGGCCACTCGATGAGCGGTTGCGGCGTAATTTTCTCCATTACCTCTCTGAACACTACTGTATCAAGGGTGGCTGGAAGAACGCCGACAAGGCCCAGTTGCAGCGGGTCGCCAATCGAATGCTGGGTAAAGCTGAATGCTGACAGGAATGAAAAAACTGATCGATAGGAATGCCCTGGCGGCGTGGGCGTCTATCGGTCTTCTCGTGCTGCTGTGCGGGGCATGGGTGCTGCCGGACAATAAGCTTTATCACCAAATGATAATTTTCCTGCTCTGGTTCCCCGCCATGTTGGCGCTGTTCCATCGGGATTTTCGGCTGATGCTCAAGCAACCGGAGTGCATCCTCTTCGCCATTTTCGTGGCTTGGACATTATTGGTGCTGATGGTTGAGGGGGGCGCTAACGTTGTCGGCAAAAGCAAGGTGACGCTCTACGTGTCCCTTGCCCTCTTAGGCGTGCTACTGGCTGCCCAGAACCGCAAGTGGCGGTTGGAATCCATGTTGTTGTACGCATCGATTATCGGCGGTTTTTTTGCCGCGGCTTCCTGGGTCTACTTTTATGAAACGTCCGCTCAGCCGTTTAGCGGCAGGCTGATTGCCATTGGCTTGTGGGACACTGCGATCATGGCCGCTCATGGGGTGGGGGCTCTGGCGATTCTTGGCGTTTTCACGCTGCAGACCAAGCGCTTCAATCCCTGGGTGATGGTGTTGCTGCTGATTCCGGCGCTGGGGTATGCGTTATTCCTGGGCTTTAGCCAAACCCGGGGTGTATGGATCGGCTTGCTGGCCTGCCTGTTCGTGATGGGCGTGGCGCGACCCTCGCGCCTGGGTAGCGGGCTAATGATTTTGACGGTTTTGGGGTTGGCGTCCATCGCTGTATTCAAGCCGGAAATCCTCATGCAGCGTGGCGTTTCTTTTCGTCCCGAGCTGTGGCGCGGTGGCGTTCAATTGATGCTGGACCACTGGATGATGGGGTTGGGATTTCATGAGTACCTGATTCCTGTCCCTGAAATCGGACAGACATTCAAACATCCCCACAATCTTTTTCTGGATATCGGTGTGCGGCTCGGTGTGCCTGGTCTACTGCTGTTCGGCTGGCTGTGGCTGGTGGTTGGCTGGCGTGGCTGGGTTTCGCGCGCGCAGCCACTGGGGCAGGTGTTGCTGGCGCTCTGGGTGTTTTCCGGGACGTCGTTGATGACCGATGGCATCGGCCTCTGGCTCAAGCCCAACGCGGACTGGTTGATCACCTGGTTACCGATTGCATTGAGTATCGTATTGGCCACTCGTGGTAGCAATCAAACCAAAACTTCCCTCTGGAGTGTTTCAGCTACTGATACTCCTGGCCCGGTAGCGAAGTGCTAAAGCGTTTTCGGCACCTCGTCCGGGCTGAGCCTATGTTGTAATTCGTTCGCTGTTACAATCCACAGGTTGTCTGTCTTTTTCAAACGTACGAGGCGTGCCGAATGGCCAATTCCGACCAGCAATCAAGCATGAAGATTTACCTGCGGTTGCTGAAATACGTGCTCCCGTACTGGGGCGCTTTCGCCCTCAGTATTGTCGGCTTCGTGCTATTCGCATCTAGCCAGCCGATGCTGGCGGATATGCTCAAACATTTTCTCGACGCCTTGCAAAAACCCAATGACACCAAGTTTCTGGGTGTCTCGCTGGTACTCGGCGTACCGTTGTTGATTGTGCTGATTGCCGTCTACCAGGGTATCGGCTCATTTCTGGGAAACTATTACCTGGCCAAGGTTGCCCGTGGCGTGGTCCACGACCTGCGTTGCGCCTTGTTCGACAACCTGTTGACCCTGCCTAACCGCTACTTCGACAACAACAACTCCGGGCACCTGATTTCCCGTATTACCTATAACGTGACAATGGTTACCGGTGCCGCCACCGATGCGATCAAAGTGGTGATCCGTGAAGGCCTGACGGTGGTGTTCCTGTTCGGTTACCTGCTGTACAGCAACTGGAAAATGACCCTGGTGTTGCTGGCGATCCTGCCGGTCATCGCGATTCTGGTGAGTAGCGCCAGCAAAAAATTTCGCAAGCAAAGCAAGAAAATCCAGGTGGCGATGGGCGATGTGACCCATGTGGCTTCGGAGACGATCCAGGGCTACCGCGTGGTTCGCAGCTTTGGCGGTGAGACTTACGAAATCGAGCGTTTCCACAAGGCCAGCGCTGACAATATGAACCGCAGCCTGGGCATGACCCGCACCCAATCGATCTACACCCCAATGCTGCAACTGGTGATTTACATCGGCATGGCCGTGTTGATGTATCTGGTGCTTTACCTTCGCGGCGATGCCTCTGCTGGCGAACTGGTTGCTTACATCACCGCTGCCGGTTTGTTGCCCAAGCCGATTCGTCAGTTGTCGGAAGTCAGCGCCACGATCCAGAAAGGGCTGGCCGGTGCGGAGAGCATTTTCGAGCAGCTCGACGAAGCTCCGGAAATCGATACGGGCACCAAGGAGATGGCGCGCGTCAGTGGTCGCCTGGAAGTGCGTAACCTGAGCTTCCAGTACCCTGGCACCGAGAAAATCGTGCTCAACGATATTTCCTTTACCGCTGAAGAGGGCCAGATGGTCGCTCTTGTGGGGCGTTCGGGTAGCGGCAAATCGACCTTGGCCAACCTGATTCCGCGTTTCTATCACCACGACAAGGGCCAGATCCTGCTCGACGGTATGGATGTCGAGGAATACAAGCTGACCAACCTGCGTCGTCACATTGCCCTGGTGACCCAGCAGGTCACCCTGTTCAACGACAGCGTCACCAACAACATTGCCTACGGCGACCTCGCCGGCGCACCGTTCGAAGATGTGCGCAAGGCAGCCGAAGATGCCTACGCCGCCGAGTTCATCGAGCAAATGCCTCAAGGCTACGACACCCTTGTGGGCGAAAACGGTGTGCTGCTTTCCGGCGGTCAGCGCCAGCGTCTGGCGATTGCCCGGGCACTGCTCAAGAATGCGCCATTGCTGATTCTCGATGAGGCTACCTCGGCCCTCGACACCGAATCCGAGCGCCACATTCAGGCGGCTCTGGAACAAGTAATGAAGGGCCGTACCACGCTGGTGATCGCTCACCGCTTGTCGACCATCGAGAAGGCTGACCTGATCCTGTTGATGGACCAGGGCCGCATCGTCGAACGCGGCACCCACGCCGAGTTGTTGGCGTTGAACGGTCACTACGCACGCCTGCACGAGAAGGACTTCGTCGAAAGCACCGACGAGGCGATGACGGAGTCCCACGTTTGATTTTGAGTTACTGGCGAGCCTGGAGAGAAAGCGGTTGGGCGCCCATCGATGCAACGGCTTATAGCCAGGCCTGGCAACAGTTCGGCGGCAGCGTGGCGACTCATCCCGAAGTGGTTGAGCGTCTGGCAGGGCTGGTAGGCATCCCGGTGCGTTATCTGGGCTGGTTCGTCGACGGTGAGTTGTGCGCCGCGATGCCGACCTGGGGCCGTCATGTGGCCTTGTCCAAGGAAGTGCTCAAGCGTGAAGGCAAACGTGGCCTGCTCGATCTTGGCAACGCCGAGATCATCCTGCCGGTTTCCGAAGACGTCCAGGTTCGTGTGCGGCATCGCGCGCGTTATGTGTCCGAACTCAATTCTCCAAACATCACCGGTCTCGCTGAGCAACCTGAAGGCCTGGCGCTGGCTCGTGAACCAGAGGACTACAGTAAGAAGTTTCGCTACAACCAGCGTCGTGACCAGCGTTTGCTTGAAGAGGCGGGTGGCATCATCCGACCGATGCTGGAGCTGAGCGCCAGCGAACAGGCCACCATCTATGCTGACCTGTTCCAGCGCCGCTGGAACTTTGAAGCACCGGGCAAGGCGCGTCTTTCTGAAGTGTTCAGCCTGTTGCGTGAGTTTATGACCGGGTCCTTGATCTACCTGAACGACGAACCGGTGGCGATCCAGATTCTGTACCGGGTCGAGGCGCCCAAGTGGGTCAGCCTGGAATACATTAACGGCGGTGTCGACCCGCAAAACCGCGAGTTCAGCCCTGGCAGTGTACTCAGTTTCGTCAACACCCAAGCCGCATGGGAGCAGGCCCGCGCCGTGGGCAAGCCGCTGCGTTACTCGTTCGGCCGCGCCGATCGCGAATACAAGGATCGCTGGTGTCACCGGGTTCCGGTCTATCAGGTTTGAGCGAGGACAGGCAGTCATGAGCGCACGCAAGCAACAATTGCTTAAACGCCATCGCCAACGCAAACGTGTGGTGCTGATCGGTGTGTTATTGGCCGCAATACTATTTGGCATTTTTGTCGCATGGTGGCCATTGCCGCTGTTCCTGCTGTTGGGCTGGATCGCCCATGAAGCCTGGTTCGCCGACCATCTGTTCTATGCCCCGGGCGACGATTATCGCTATGACTTCCCGGCGGATACGCCGCAGTTCCCCACCACCCTGGTCAATGGTGCCTTGCAGGTGACGGGGAACTTCGGCGTGGCGCAAACCCTGGTTTTGCAGGTGCGGGTCAAGAGCCATTGGCTGGGTCGCTTTCTTGACCCCCAGGTATGGATCGGTGACGACCGTCAAGATCTGGAGCGCGGTGTCGCGGGAGAGCGTTTTCTCAATCTGTCCGGGCAAGGTTCGGCGCTGGCTGCCGGGACCCTGACCTTACGTGGACGCTTTTGCAGCCTGGCGCCACAGGCAACTTTGCACGCCCTGAATAATCCGGATTTTGCTCAGCAGCGTCTGCTAATCATCGCCCCCCATGCCGATGATGCTGAACTGGCGGCTTTTGGTCTTTATAGCCGGGCGTCCGAGGTGGCTATCGTCACACTGACCCAAGGCGAGATTGAGGCCGAAAACTATCGCGATATGGGCCTCGACACCGCTCAGGCCGCCCGTCTGAAGGGGCGCCTGCGCAGTTGGGATAGCCTGGCAGTGCCGCTGTGGGGCGGGGTGGCGCAACAACAGTGTGTGCAATTGGGCTATTACTGCTTACAACTGAATGCGATGGCGCAGCAGCCGGAGCAAAGCTTTGGTTCCCGGGAGTCGGGGGAGAGCGATATACGTGACGTACGTCGGCACAATGCCCTGCGCCTGCCGGGTGACGTCGATGGTCAGCCCCATTGGCGCAACCTGGTAGCTGATCTGGCGCATCTGCTTGAGCATCACCGTCCCGACGCGGTGCTGACCCCCCATCCCGAACTGGATCCCCACAGCGATCATGTCGCCAGCACGCGCGCCTTGATGGACGCGATTGAACTCAGTACCTGGCGCCCGCGCACCCTGCTGCTCTATGCCAATCACCTGCACGACAACGACCGCTGGCCGATGGGCCCGGCGGGTTATGGCATTGCCCTGCCGCCGACCATCGAGCCGTTGCCGGCTGATGGGCTATGGAGTCCGTTGCTGGACGCGCCAACCCGCATGGACAAAGCCATGGCCTTGGGCATGCAGCACGACTTGCAGGGCCGTCCACCGCTCAAAAGACGTCTGCGCCGGGTGATTCAGCGGTTGTTGGCCGGGCGTTGCTGGCCCCGCACAGGTGAAGACGAGTTCTTCCGCAAAGCGGTGCGCCGACATGAACTTTTCTGGGTGCGTCCGCTGGATGCCCCTTCACAGAATGACCGCCGTTGAGCCTGTGTGCTCGGGTGCGGCCGCATTCTTTCGCTATGTTATTATCCGCGACGCTTTTATTGCCCCTGGAGTTTCCATGAAGTTATCCATGCCACGATTCGATCAGGCCCCTGTCCTGGTGGTCGGCGATGTCATGCTCGACCGTTACTGGCATGGTGGTACCTCACGGATTTCCCCTGAGGCGCCGGTACCGGTAGTCAAGGTCGAGCAAATCGAGGACCGCCCGGGCGGTGCCGCCAACGTTGCCCTGAACATTGCCGCGCTCGGTGCGCCGGCCTCGCTGGTCGGCGTGACCGGCGACGACGAGGCTGCCGACAGCCTGGTCAACAGCCTCAAAGGCGCCGGCGTGCGGGCGTTGTTCCAGCGCATCGCGCACCAGCCGACCATCGTCAAGCTGCGGGTGATGAGCCGCCACCAGCAATTGCTGCGTATCGACTTCGAAGAACCTTTCGCAACCGACGCCCTGGCGCTGGGCGAACAAGTTGACGAATTGCTCGAAGGCATCAAGGTGCTGGTGCTGTCCGACTACGGCAAAGGCGCGCTGAAAAACCATCAGGTGCTGATCCAGGCTGCCCGTGCTCGTGGGATTCCGGTGCTGGCCGATCCCAAGGGCAAGGATTTCTCGATCTACCGCGGCGCGAGCCTGATCACCCCGAACCTCAGCGAATTCGAAACCATTGTCGGTGGTTGCGCCGATGAGCACGAGCTGGTGAGCAAGGGCGCGCAGCTGATGCACGACCTCGACCTCGGCGCCTTGCTGGTGACCCGTGGCGAGCACGGCATGACCTTGCTACGCCCGGATCATCCGGCACTGCACCTGCCGGCCCGTGCCCGTGAAGTGTTCGACGTGACCGGTGCCGGTGACACGGTGATTTCTACCCTGGCGGCAGCGATCGCCGCTGGCGAAGAACTGCCCCACGCGGTGGCCTTGGCCAATCTGGCGGCAGGCATCGTGGTCGGCAAGCTCGGTACTGCGGCCATCAGTGCCCCGGAATTGCGTCGTGCGATCCAGCGTGAAGAAGGTTCCGAGCGTGGTGTGTTGGGGCTGGAGCAGCTGTTGCTGGCAGTCGACGACGCACGTGCACACAACGAGAAGATTGTGTTCACCAATGGCTGCTTCGACATCCTGCATGCCGGCCACGTGACCTACCTCGAACAGGCGCGTGCCCAAGGCGATCGTCTGATCGTGGCGGTCAACGACGATGCGTCGGTGAGCCGCTTGAAAGGGCCGGGTCGGCCGATCAATAGCGTCGACCGTCGCATGGCCGTATTGGCCGGTCTGGGCGCCGTGGATTGGGTCATCAGCTTCCCTGAGGGCACGCCAGAAAACCTGTTGCGCGAGGTCAAGCCGGATGTGTTGGTCAAAGGCGGCGATTACGGGATCGAGCAAGTGGTTGGCGCAGACATCGTCACTGCTTACGGCGGGACTGTGAAAGTGCTGGGGCTGGTAGAAAACAGCTCGACCACGGCGATTGTCGAGAAGATCCGCAATCACTGACCGAACATGATCCTTCCCACTTGATCGTTCCCACGCTCTGCGTGGGAATGCCTCTATCGACGCTCTGCGTCCGCTTTGAGACGCGGAGCGTCTCGGGCTGCATTCCCACGCAGATCGTGGGAACGATCAGGGGCGTGCGGCCTTGCGCGGCACGATTCTTTTCAGCAGTTGCTTTGCTTTTCCATGCAAGCGGGCTAAACCCGAATCCTTCCCCGGCGGGCTCAAACCCTGTTGCCGCACCCAGTCTTTCCAGCGAATCCGCTCATCCTTCACCAGCCATCCTTCCTGTCGGGCAAAACTCTCCGCCAGATATAGCCCGCGGGTACTCGCCGGGTACAGCTGATCTTTTTTCAGGGTGTACAGCTCGGCCATCGGCTGGCCGTCCTGCAGTGGCATCAGATACAAATCGGGACGTTTGCGATCGAGCCGGGCCACCAGTTGATCGCCTTCCAGTCGTTCGTCGACATGAAACAGGCTTAGGGATTTGGCTTCCTTGGGTACATCCAGGCGCAAGTCGTAGATCAATTGCAGCGACGCGGTCGGCAAATGCACGTAGGCCCGAGGACGCTCGATCAGCGGCATGTTGGCGCAGCGCACCGGCCGCGCCGAGCCGGACAGCGGTGTCAGGCGAAACGGCAGGGCTTCGCGGTAATGCAGGGCGGACGAGTAGGGCGCGGGCAGCCAGGTGTCGTTGAAACGCCCGCTGAGCCAGCCTTCCGGAGTTTCCAGCAGGCACTCTTCGGCAATTTCCTGGGTTGCCGTGTGCAGCGGCAGGTTCAGTTCATGGGCCGGCACATAACCCGAGATCAGCTTGAGCACCACATCGCCTCGATCCTGCCGACGCTGACGCACCAATACCCAGTAGTCGCGATTCTGCCAATGCAGGGTCAGGCGCACCGAAACCCCAAGATTCGCCAGCTCCAGGGCAAACCGCTCGTTGTCGGGTACGGTCACCGGGCGGCGACGTTGCAGGGTCTGGGAGAAGTTCAGCGGCATCCCGACGCTCTGGTAACTCAGGCCTTCGGGTGTCGCTTCGACGAATAACGGCAGGGTCTTGAAGTTGCTCGGGTTCTTTCTTATCAGCGTACGCGGCATGTCGGCTCCTGCTTAAGGCCGCGTGGGCGGCATCAATGGCTAGGGTCTGTTGACGTTTGGCGCGCAACCCGAAGGGCCGGCGTCGCGGTCGTCACCAAACGTCAACAGACCCTATGAAGGACCTGGGCAACGGTCGCGACGTTGTGGGCGAGGTGCAACGGATTGATGGTCCCGACAATAGCACTGGCCACACCCGGGTGTTCAAACAACAACTCGAAGCTGGCGCGCACCGGGTCCACGCCCGGGCTCAAGCAAACGTGGCCGCTGGCCAAGGCTTTTTTGATCAGGATCGCTTTGCCGTGAGCAGCAGCATAGTCAATGACTGGCTTCTCGTTCTGTTCGTTCAGATTGTAGGTGACCATCGCGCAATCACCTTGTTCCAGAGCCTTCAAGCCGCCTTCGACGGTTTTACCGGAAAAACCGAAACCGCGAATCTTGCCTTCGCGCTTGAGCTCGGCGAGGGTCGCATAGACCTCGCTGCCATTGAGGATTGCCAGGTCGTTGCCGTCGGAGTGCACCAGCACCAGATCGATAACATCCGTTTCCAGGCGTTGCAGGCTGCGTTCCACCGAGAGGCGCGTATGGGCGGCGCTGAAGTCGTGGTGCGACTGGCCGTCGGCAAATTCTTCGCCAACTTTGCTGACGATCACCCAGTCCTGACGTTGACCCCGCAGCAACGGGCCAAGACGCTCTTCGCTGCGGCCATAGGCCGGCGCGGTGTCGATCAGGTTGATGCCCAGGTCGCGCGCGAGTTTGAGCAGCATGCGCGCTTCGTCATCGCCGGGGATCTGGAAACCGTTGGGATACTTCACTCCTTGATCGCGGCCAAGTTTCACCGTGCCCAGGCCCAGGGGCGAAACCAGCAGGCCGGTGCTGCCCAAAGGGCGATGCAGATCGTGCAGGGTGGGTTGGCTCATGGCAGCAGTTGCTCCCAGGCAGGGACGCCCATCGGCGGTTTTGGCAGTTCCGGCAGCGGCGCCGGATGGCTCGGCTGGATGCCGTCGCGTTGCAGTGCGGCGAGGACGCGGTCAGCGAAGTCCGGCGCCAGGGCCAGTTTGGTCGGCCAACCCACCAGCAGGCGATCTTGCTCGGCGAGGAAGGCATTGTCCGGGCGGGTCAGGCCTGATTGCAGCGGCTCGGCGCGCTCGACCCGCAAGGTCGCCCACTGCGCGGTGCTCAAGTCGATCCACGGCAGCAGGTTGCCGAGTTCTTTTTTCGCCGTGGCGATTTGCGCCGCAGGATCGCGGGCCACGCCTTCGGCTTCGGCGATATCGCCTCCCAGATACCAGACCCATTGACCATCGACGGCCGGGTGGGTGGTCACGGTAATGCGCGGCTTCGGCCCGCCGCCCAGGCAATGGGCGTACAGCGGTTTGAGGCCAGGGCCTTTGACGATGATCATGTGCAGGGGACGGCGCTGCATGGCCGGTTGGCTCAGGCCCAGCGCCGTGAGCAGGTCGGCGGTGCCGGCACCGGCGCTGAGAACGATGCGCTGGGCGCGAATCTCGCGTTCGTCGACTTTCAAGCCGACCAGTTCGCCGTTTTCCAGCAGCGGTTCGATGTGCTGGCCGGCCAGTAGACCGTCACCGGCCAAATCGGCCAGGCGCTGGATCAGGCTTGGCACGTCAACCACCAATTCCGCCAGGCGATAGACCTTGCCCTTGAAACGCTTGTCTTGCAGGGCTGGCGGCAATTGTTCGCCCTTGACCTGATCGACCCGCCCGCGCACGGCTTTGCTGGCAAAGAAACTGGTGAGGTTGCCGGCGAGGGTGCCGGGGGACCAGAGGTAATGGGCGTCGGACAGCAGACGCACGCCGGACAGATCCAGCTCGCCGTCGCCGGCCAGCGCTTCACGCCAGCGACGCGGCATGTCGGCAATGGCTTCCGAGGCGCCGGTCAGGGCTCCGTGCAACGCGTACTTGGCGCCGCCGTGGATGATGCCCTGGGACTTCACGCTCTGCCCGCCACCGAGGCTGGCGCTTTCCACCAGCACGGTCGAAAAACCCTGACGGCGCAGACGCGCATTCAGCCAGAGGCCGGCGACACCAGCGCCGACAATCAGAACGTCGGTGGAAATAACGGATGGCATGCAGCGACCTCAGTGTTCAAGACGAGGGCGCAGTATACAGACTCGATGCACAGGGGATTTGTTGGTGATCAATAGGGAGGATGCAAAACCTGTGGGAGCGGGCTTGCTCGCGAAAACGGTGTGTCAGGCAACAAAGATGTCGACTGACAGCCCCTCTTCGCGAGCAAGCCCGCTCCCACAATGGATCGCACTTCGGGTTTTAATGCCCGGCGGTTTTGGAGAAGAGCTGGATGACTACGACACCCAATACGATGAGCGCCATCCCCAGCATCGCCGGCACATCCAGCTTCTGCCCATAGATAAACAGCGCCGCGACGCTGACCATCACGATGCCCATGCCGGCCCACACCGCGTAGGCCACGCCCACCGGAACACTGCGCACCACCAGGGTCAGCATCCAGAACGCAATGCCGTAACCAACGATGACCAGCAGCAGCGGCAGTGGCGTGCTGAAACCCTTGACCGCTTTCATCGAAACGGTAGCGATCACTTCGGCGCAGATGGCGATGGCCAGGTAGTAGTAAGCGGTCATGGGTCAATCCTCGTATGAAGTGTTGCTCTCTGAGGTCGGCATTCTAGAGATTCGCCAGATGCGGTAAAGTCATTACCTATCTGTTCTGAAGATGGGTTGAGCCATGAACATGCAATGGAATCTGGAACAGCTGCGCTTGTTTGTCAGCGTCGCGGAACAGCGTTCGTTTTCCGCGGTGGCGCGGGATCAGCGCAAGGCGCAGTCGGCAGTCAGCAGTTCGATTGCGCTGCTGGAAGAGGACCTGGGCGTCAGCCTGTTCGATCGCAGCAGTGGTCGTCAGCCGAGACTCACCGAAGCCGGCACCGCGCTGCTTGAGGAGGCGCGGGAAGTACTGCGCCAATGCGAGCGCCTCAATGGCCGGGCGCTGGCGATGATGCGCGGCCAGGAAGCGAGTCTGCGTGTGGCTCAGGACGAAGCAATGCCTTATCAAGCGGTGGTTGAAAGCTTCGAGGCTCTGGCAGAAAAGTTTCCCAGCCTCGAAGTTCAGCTGACCAGCGCCGCCCAGGGTGATGTTGCGCGCAAATTGGTGGAGCGCCGGGCCGACCTGGGCTTGCTGTTTTATCATGAGCAAATACCCGAAGCCCTCGAGCGGAGGGTGCTGGGTAGCGTCGAAATGGTTACGGTGTGCGGTGTGGGGCATCCCATGGCGAAGCAGGCGCAGGTCGATTGCCAGCAAATGGCGCAGCATCGACAGTTGCTGATGTCCACGCAGTCCAGCGTCTATCCCGGAAGCGAGCCCGCCAGCCCGCAGGTCTGGCGCGCCGACAGTTTCTATGTGATGGCTGAGTGGGTCATGCGCGGTCTTGGTTGGGCCTGGTTGCCGCGACATGTGGTGCAGTACCCGGCGTATCAGAATCAGATGGTCGAACTGGCCAGCGAATGGACGCCGCCAGCGTTGATTGTCGAACTGGTCTGGCGTCGCGATGAGCCCCTCGGTCCGGCGGCCCGTTGGCTGGCTGAACGTTTTGCCGTGCACTTGCAGGCGATCGGCTAAAAAACCGATAAACTCCGCCGCCATGAATAGAACTCTCTACACCGTGCTGTTTTACCTGGGGCTGCCATTGGTAGCGATTCGGCTTTGGCTACGGGCGCGCAAGGCTCCGGCGTACGCCAAGCGCATTGGCGAACGGTTCTCCCTCGCGCTACCGGCGATGAAGCCGGACGGCCTCTGGGTGCACGCGGTGTCGGTGGGCGAAAGCATCGCCGCGGCGCCGATGATCCGCGCCTTGCTGCAACGCTACCCGACGCTGCCGATCACCGTCACCTGCATGACCCCGACCGGGTCCGAACGGATCCAGGCGCTGTTCGCCAACGAGCCGCGCATTCAACACTGCTATCTGCCTTACGACTTGCCCTGCGCCGCGGCGCGATTCCTTGATCGAGCCCGCCCGAAACTGGCGGTGATCATGGAAACCGAGCTCTGGCCCAACCATATCCACCAATGCGCCAAGCGCGGGATTCCCGTGGCGCTGGCCAATGCGCGACTGTCCGAGCGTTCGGCCAAAGGCTATGGCCGCTTCCATAAACTGACCGGGCCGATGCTTGCCGAGATGAGCCTGTTTGCGGTGCAGACCGAAGCCGAGGCGCAGCGCTTCCGGGATTTGGGCGCGCGCCCGGAAACCGTCGAAGTGACCGGTTCGATCAAGTTCGACCTGACCATCGACCCACGACTGCTGCAGCGTGCCGGCGAGTTGCGTGCGCAGTGGCAGGCGCAGGATCGCCCGGTATGGATCGCCGCGAGTACCCATGAAGGCGAAGACGAGGTGGTGCTGGCCGCCCATCGTCGGCTGTTGGCCAATCATCCTGATGCCTTGCTGATTCTGGTGCCGCGTCATCCGGAGCGTTTCAACCCGGTGTTCGAGTTGTGCCGGCAGCAGGGATTCGCCACGGTGCGGCGTTCGACGGGCGAGCCGGTTACCGCAGGCACTTTGGTGCTCTTGGGCGACACCATGGGCGAGTTGCTGTTTCTCTATGCGTTGGCCGACAGCGCGTTCGTCGGTGGCAGCCTGGTGCCGAACGGCGGCCATAATCTGCTGGAACCGGCGGCCCTGGCCAAACCGGTGCTCAGCGGGCCACACCTGTTCAACTTCCTCGAGATCGCCACGCAGTTGCGTAGCGCCGGGGCATTGGCCGAGGTTGATGATGCCGAAGGTCTGGCGCTGGCCGTGCAGCGGCTGTTCGAATTGCCGAGCGATGCGCAGCGGATGGCAGAGGCGGGGCTGAAAGTGATGCGCACCAATCAGGGCGCGTTGCAGCGGTTGCTGGATGGGTTGGGCAGGTTGATCGACAAGTCCTGAGTTTGTCACTACTCCTTTGTGGCGAGGGAGCTTGCTGTGGCGAGGGGGCTTGCCCCCGTTCGGCTGCGAAGCAGTCGTAAAACCGGCAAACCTGGTTTGCCTGACACACCTAGGTGGTTGTGGTACTTTCAGGGCCGCTTCGCGCCCCAGCGGGGGCAAGCCCCCTCGCCACAGGCAGCCCCTTCACCACCGGTTTGCTTTTATTGGGCGGGATTAGCCCGTAACTGCTCCGCCGCAGCCTTGGCCAGATCCGGTGGCAGGAAGTCCTTGTCCGGGTTGTAGTCGGGTTTGAGGTAACGCGTCAGGTCCTGCAAATCCCCCGGGTTCAAGGTGCCGGCGGCCTGCTTTAAGCGCAGGTTGTCGAGGATGTAGTCGTAGCGGGTGTTGTTGTAATTACGCACCGAGGTGTACAGCTGACGCTGGGCATCGAGCACGTCAACGATGTTGCGCGTTCCCACCTGATAACCGATTTCGGTCGCTTCCACCGCGCTCTGGTTGGAGATGATCGACTGCCGGCGGGCCTGTACCTGCTCGACGTCGGTGTTCACCGCCCGGTGCAGGTTGCGGGTGTTTTCCACGACCTGACGACGCAGCGCTTCGCGTTGCTGCTCGGACTGAGTCAGCCGCGAGTAGGACTCACGCACCTGCGAGCTGGTCAGCCCGCCGCTGTAGAGCGGGATGCTCAGTTGCAGGCCAACCGTACGCTGCTCGACATCGCCGCCGTAACGCACGCCGTTCGGGTTCGGGTTGGTAAAACCGAGGGCGTCGTTGTCACCTTTCTGGTATTGCGCGACCGCATCCAGGGTGGGCGCATGCCCGGCCTTGCGCTGCTTGAGGGTTTCCTCGGCGGCGCTCACCGCGTAGTTGCTGGCCAGCAGATTCAGGTTCTGCTTGGCGGCGGTGTCGACCCAGGCTTTGGCATCGTTCGGTGCCGGGGGCAGAATCGGCAAGGTATGGACGATGCCCTGGATCGAGTTGTACTGGCGGTTGGTCAGAGTGATCAGCGCTTCGAACGCGTCATCCACCTGACGCTGAGCAAGAATCCGGTTGGCCCGCGCCGTGTCGTAGCTGGCTTGGGATTGCAGCACGTCGGTCTTGTCCGACAGACCGACGTCGAAGCGCTCGTTGGACTGGTCGAGTTGACGCTTGAACGCCGCTTCTTCGGCCTTGGTCGAGGCCAGGGTGTCCTGGCTGCGCAGCACGTTGAAGTAGCTTTCGGCACTTTGCAGAATCAGGTTCTGTTCGGTGGCCGAGAGTTGCAACGCCGCCTGTTCGTTGACGTCCTTGGCGGCCTGCAACTGGAACCAGCGATCAGCGCGGAAAATCGGTTGCGCGAGAGTCGCCTGATACACCGTGCCACTGCGGGTCGAGGTCAGCGATGGCTGGTCGAGCGAGGTGCGGGTGTTGTTCAGGTCGGCACCGGCGGACAGATTGGGCAACAGCCCGGCGCGGGCCTGGGGCACGACTTCCTTCTGAGCACCGTATTGGGCGCGGGCGGCGGCGAGGTCGGCGTTGTTGTCCACCGCTTCCTGGTAGACGCTGACCAGGTCAGTCTTGGTCGATAAGGGCGCTTCTGCTGCCCAGGCCATTCCATTGGACGCACAAGACACGGCAAGGGCCAGTGAGAGTTTGCGCAGCATGAGGCCATCCCTAAAAATTACGCTGATAATTTGAGCGCCAAGGCTACGGCGCGGCGCCCTGCAGCGTCAAGGCGCAGCACGGCGTAGCGAGTGTAGTTGCACGCAGGCACGGCAACAATCCGGTAATTGCGCCATTCATCATGGTGTTTGCTGCGGAGTTGGCGTTCTTTGCCGGTTGTGTCTAGACTGGCCGGGTTCTTGTCGGGGTGCCTTGCTATGAGGCTGAGATCGAATAATTTCGGATCCCGTTGAACCTGATCAGGTTAGCGCCTGCGTAGGGAACAAGATTTCTCGTCACCCGGCGAGTCCTCTTGTGCTTCGTCCGGGATGTTGTTCGACAATCGAACACCCCTCGAGCACCGAGCACAGCACAGCTGGTTTTCCCAGCGCCCGTGCGTCCATTCGTTTACAGGTTCGCTCCGACAAAAATCCACTGCCTGGATGTGTGTCTGGAGAGCCCGTGATGACTACAAAATCAAAAATCGAAACCAATCTGAGTGACTCGGCCAAGGTCGATCAGCAATCGGTTCAGCCGTTTACCCGCTCGCAAAAAATCTATGTCCAGGGCTCGCGCCCCGACATCCTCGTGCCGATGCGCGAAATCAGCCTGGACGTGACCCCGACCGACTTCGGTGGCGAAATCAACGCGCCGGTGGTGGTGTATGACACCTCGGGCCCGTACACCGACCCCAACGTCATCATTGATGTGCGCAAAGGCCTCGCTGACGTGCGTTCGCCGTGGATCGAAGCCCGTGGCGACACCGAGCGTCTGCCGGGTTTGAGCTCGAACTTCGGCAAGGAACGCCTCGCAGATCCGGAACTGACCAAGCTGCGCTTCGCTCACGTGAACAACCCGCGCCGCGCCAAGGCCGGTGGCAACGTCACCCAGATGCACTACGCCCGCAAAGGTATCATCACGCCCGAGATGGAATACGTTGCCATCCGCGAAAACATGAAGCTGGAAGTGGCCCGCGCCGCAGGTTTGCTGGACCAGCAACACGCCGGTCACAGCTTCGGCGCCAGCGTGCCGAAAATCATCACCCCCGAATTTGTCCGTGAAGAGATCGCTCGCGGTCGCGCGATCATTCCCGCCAACATCAACCACACCGAACTGGAACCGATGATCATCGGCCGTAACTTCCTGGTGAAGATCAACGGCAACATCGGCAACAGCGCACTGGGTTCGTCCATCGAAGAAGAAGTGGCGAAACTGACCTGGGGCATTCGCTGGGGCGCGGACAACATCATGGACTTGTCCACCGGTAAGCACATTCACGAAACCCGCGAGTGGATCATCCGTAACTCGCCGGTACCGATCGGTACCGTGCCGATCTACCAGGCCCTGGAGAAAGTCGGCGGCGCCGCTGAAGACCTGACCTGGGAGCTGTTCCGCGACACGCTGATCGAGCAGGCCGAACAGGGCGTCGACTACTTCACCATCCACGCCGGTGTATTGCTGCGCTACGTGCCGCTGACCGCCAAACGCGTGACCGGTATTGTTTCCCGTGGCGGTTCGATCATGGCCAAGTGGTGCCTGGCGCACCATAAAGAGAACTTTGCTTACACGCATTTCGAAGAGATTTGCGAAATCATGAAGGCCTACGACGTCAGCTTCTCCCTGGGCGATGGCCTGCGTCCGGGCTCGATTGCCGACGCCAACGACGCGGCACAATTCGGTGAGCTGGAAACCCTCGGCGAGCTGACCAAAATCGCCTGGAAGCATGACGTACAAACCATGATCGAAGGCCCGGGTCACGTGCCGATGCAGTTGATCAAAGAGAACATGGACAAGCAGCTCGAGTGCTGCGACGAGGCGCCGTTCTACACCCTCGGCCCGCTGACCACCGATATCGCGCCGGGCTACGACCACATCACTTCGGGTATCGGTGCGGCGATGATCGGCTGGTTCGGTTGCGCGATGCTTTGCTACGTGACGCCGAAGGAGCACTTGGGCCTGCCGAACAAGGATGACGTGAAGACCGGGATCATCACCTACAAGATCGCGGCCCACGCTGCCGACCTTGCGAAGGGGCATCCGGGGGCGCAAATTCGCGACAACGCCTTGAGCAAGGCGCGTTTCGAATTCCGTTGGGAAGACCAGTTCAACCTGGGCCTTGATCCGGACACTGCGCGTTCGTACCACGACGAAACCCTGCCGAAGGATTCGGCCAAGGTCGCGCACTTCTGCTCCATGTGCGGGCCGAAATTCTGTTCGATGAAGATCACCCAGGAAGTCCGTGAATACGCGGCCAACCAGCGGATCGAAACCGTCGATGCGGAAATCGCCCAGGGCTTGGCCGAACAGGCCGAGCGGTTCAAGCAGGAAGGTAGTCAGTTGTACAAGAAGGTTTGATCCCTTACCGATCGTTCCCACGCAGAGCGTGGGAACGATCACAACAAATGTCCCTCTGAGATAACACCCCTTGAGCATCCAACCCAGCACTTACTCCCCGGATTGCGCGGTGCCGATCGACAAACGTGTCTTCGGCGGCCGTGATCTGTTTTCCCTGTGGTTTTCCCTTGGCATCGGCCTGATGGTGTTGCAGACCGGCGCTCTGCTTGCACCAGGCTTGGGCCTGTCAGGCTCGTTGCTGGCGATTTTTCTCGGCACGCTGGTCGGCGTTCTGTTGCTGGCCGCCGTCGGCGTGATCGGCAGCGACACCGGCCTGTCGTCGATGGCCGCGCTCAAACTCAGCTTGGGCCGTCATGGCGCGAGCCTTCCGGCGGTGTTGAACCTGCTGCAACTGATCGGTTGGGGGGCGTTCGAAATCATCGTGATGCGCGACGCTGCCAGCCTGCTCGGCGCCCGCGCATTCAGTGAAGGCAGCCTGCTGTCGAGTCCGCTGCTTTGGACAGTTTTCTTCGGTGGTTTGGCGACTTTGCTGGCCGTCAGCGGGCCACTGACCTTCGTGCGCAAGATCCTGCGCAAGTGGGGTATCTGGCTGCTGCTGGCCGCGTGTATCTGGCTGACCTGGAACCTGTTCGCCAAAGCCGACCTTGCGGCGTTGTGGGCGCAGGCCGGTGATGGTTCGATGCCGTTCGCCGTGGGCTTTGACATTGCGATCGCCATGCCGCTGTCCTGGCTGCCGCTGATTGCCGATTATTCGCGGTTCGGCAAGCGTGCGAAAAACGTCTTCGGCGGTACGGCGCTGGGCTTCTTTATCGGTAACTTCTGGCTGATGAGCCTGGGCGTGGCCTACACCCTGGCGTTCGCGCCGAGCGGCGAAGTGAATGCCTTGTTGCTGGCATTGGCCGGTGCAGGCCTGGGGATTCCATTGCTGCTGATTTTGCTGGATGAGTCGGAAAATGCCTTTGCCGATATTCACTCGGCGGCGGTATCCAGCGGGATTCTGTTGCGCTTGAAAGTCGAGCATCTGGCCTTGGCCATCGGCGTCATCTGCACGCTGATCGCCTGCCTGGCGCCATTGGCCCAGTACCAGAACTTTCTGCTATTGATCGGCTCGGTGTTTGCGCCGCTGTTCGGCGTGGTGCTGGTGGATCACTTCATCCTGCGCAGGCGCAGCGCTCACGTAGCGTCAGCCGCATTGCGCTGGCCGGCATTGCTCGCCTGGTTGGGCGGGGTGAGCACCTATCATTTGCTGGCCAATCTCTATCCGGACATCGGCGCAACCCTGCCGTCGCTGGTGCTGGCAGGGCTGCTGCAACTGCTGCTCGGTCGAGCCTTCAGCTACGGCCGGGAAACAGTTCAGGCTTGAGAATACCGTTCAGGCGCGGGTAGGGGATCTTCAGTTCTACGTGGCCCAATGCGTAAGGCGCAACGGTGCTCACTTCGTATTTGAGGATCACCCCGCCGTAAGTCAGCGCCACATTCTGGGTTTTCACGAAGGGCCAGCTCTTCACGAACTCCGGTTCCTGATCGAGCTTGGTGCTGATCAGCCAGCTGTTGTGCGCCACTTGGGCGGCTTTCCAGAACGCTTCTTCCTGCCCCGGAATCAACATATCCGACAGTGTCAGCACTTTATGCTGCTGGCGTGAATAGTTGATGAAACCGCGGCCCGGCGTGCCATGGGCACCGCCGGTGTCCAGGTAGCTGGACAATTCAACGATCACCAAGCCGTCATGCTGCTCACGTACCTTGGCTTGCAGGTAGCTGCTGTAGCGCGGGCCTGCGTTGCTCAAAAACTGCTCGCGATACGCCGCCAGCGTCGGCGCTACCGGGGCGTCAGGCGAGGTGCGGGTCATTTGCAGCAGGCGTTTTTCGATGATGCCGTCAAGTGCAGGCTCATCGGGGAAACGCAGCGTATCGATATTCACCAACGGGCATTCAGGGTTGGCACAGCCTGGTTTCAACTGTTCCGATGCGTCGCGGGTAGTTTCCAGCGGCGCCCGATAGTTGGGCTGGAACAAACTCTGGCAGGCGCCCAGGGTCAGGGCGATGGCGGCCACGGAGGCGATCTTGAAAAGCGACATGGGCGTCCTTTACGAAACAGGGGAAGGCGAAAAGTTACCCGCTTCGACTCTCAACGAAGCAGTCAGTTCGCCACTAAGCTAATTAGAGTTGGTTTCACCCTCACCGTCTATCCCGCTGACTGGAAAGGGGCTGCATCAAACATCGTGGGCGCGTTAGGATGGCGCGAAGTCGAGGTTGCAAGTAACAAAAAGGAGCCTCGTAACGGATTTGCAGTAAACGAGGATTGTCATGACTGATTTTGCCAACGCCATTCCGACCGCCGTTGAGATCGTTCGGCGCGAAAAGTGCTACGAAGGCTTCTACAAGCTCGACCGCGTGCACTTGCGTCACGAATTGTTCGCCGGTGGCATGAGTCGCGAGATCAATCGTGAAGTGTTTGTTCGCCACGATGCGGTGTGTGTGCTGCCGTACGATCCGCAGCGCGATGAAGTGGTGCTGATCGAGCAGTTTCGTGTCGGCGCCATGGGCAAGACCGACAACCCGTGGCTGATCGAACTGGTCGCCGGTCTGATCGACAAGGATGAAGTACCGGAAGAAGTTGCTCACCGCGAAGCGCAGGAGGAAGCTGGGCTTGTATTCGGGGCGCTCTGGCCGATGACCAAATATTTTCCATCGCCGGGCGGCAGTAACGAATTTGTGCATTTGTACCTGGGGCGTTGCGAGACAACCGGGGTTGGCGGCCTGCATGGGCTGGAGGAAGAGGCAGAAGATATTCGCGTCACGGTCTGGGCGTTCGAAGATGCCCTGCAAGCCGTACGCGACGGACGTATTGCCAACGCGGCAAGCATCATCGCCTTGCAATGGCTGGCTTTGAACCGCGTTGAAGTGAGGGGGTTATGGTCGTAAACAAGTTGCGCGATCGCTACCGGATCGACCTCGTGGGGCTGCAAGCCTCCTGCGAGGCCAACTACGCGCGCCTGATGCGACTGCTACCGGACATGCGTAACGAGCCGCAGGCGCGACGCATTGCCGTGACCCACGGCGACCAGATGCTGGGTGTACTGGCCCTCGAAGTGCTGCAGGTCTGTCCGTACACCACGACCCTGCAAATACGCCAGGAACATAGCCTGCCGTGGCTGCCGGTGCCTCAACTGGAAGTTCAGGTGTATCACGACGCGTGCATGGCCGAAGTGGTCAGCGCCGAACATGCACGACGCTTCCGGGGCATCTATCCTTACCCGAACGCCGCGATGCATCAGCCGGACGAAAAGGCTCAGCTCAATCTGTTTCTGGGGGAATGGCTGAGTCATTGCCTGGCTTGCGGTCACGAGTACGCCGTTGTGCGCTAAGAGCCCTGTGTAGTTGTGAACTGCGTCCGGTTCACAGATTTCCTCTTTTGATCGTCCCCCAGCATAATTGCGGCACTTATCCATCCCGTGATCACGCCCTGGGAGAACGCCTTGCCGAGCGTATCCACATTGACCACCGCCGATCCGGCGTTGCTGGTGCAACTCTCCGACAGCCATCTGTTTGCCGAGGCGGACGGGACGTTGCTGGGCATGAATACCCGCGACAGCCTGCAACAGGTCATTGAGCTGGTATTGAAGCAGCAGCCGCAGATCGATTTGATCATTGCCAGTGGTGATCTTTCCCAGGACGGGACGCTGGAGTCGTATCAGCTGTTTCGTGACCTGACCCGACAGATCGATGCACCGGCACGCTGGATTCCCGGTAATCATGACGAGCCGCAGATCATGGCCGAAGCAGCGGTGCAAAGTGCGCTGCTGGAGCCGGTGGTGGATATCGGCAACTGGCGGGTCACGTTGCTCGATTCGGCGGTGCCAGGGTCAGTGCCGGGGTATTTGCAGGATGAGCAATTGCAGTTACTCGCTCGCTCGTTGAGTGAGGCACCGCAGCGGCATCATCTGGTGTGTTTCCATCATCATCCGGTATCGATCGGGTGTGCATGGATGGAGCCCATTGGCTTGCGCAATCCAGAAGCGTTATTCGCGGTGCTGGATCGCTTTCCACAGGTGCGTGCGGTGTTGTGGGGTCATGTGCATCAGGAAATTGACCAGGTGCGCAACGGTGTGCGCCTGATCGCATCGCCCTCGACCTGCATTCAGTTCGAGCCGGGCAGTGATGATTTCAAGGTGAGCGAGCAGGCGCCGGGGTATCGATGGTTGCGGTTGTTGCCGGATGGCCAGCTCGAAACAGGCGTTGAGCGCGTCACCGGTTTCGATTTTCAGGTTGATTACGGCTCCAACGGTTACTGAACACTCGGTAAGACCGCGGCGCGGCCATCGCGAGCAGGCTCGCTCCCACATTGGAATGCATACCCCTGTGGGAGCGAGCCTGCTCGCGATGGCGTCCGCCAAGACAACCTGATTTCCACGCATATCCCCGATTTTCCCGACACCCTGTAAACTGCGCCTCTTTACCCGACGCACAGGGAGCTCAGATGTCTGGTTCGATCCTTTATATCCACGGTTTCAACAGCGCGCCGGCGTCGAAAAAGGCCTGTCAGTTGATTAATGTGATGGAACGGCTGGGCTTGAGCGATCAGTTGCGTGTGCCGGCCTTGCATCATCATCCCCGCCAGGCCATCGGTCAGCTGGAGCAGGCGATTGCCGAGCTGGGGCGGCCACTGCTGGTCGGCAGCTCACTCGGCGGCTACTATGCGACTCACTTGGCCGAGCGCCATGGCTTGAAAGCCCTGTTGATCAACCCTGCCGTCAGCCCGCACCGGATGTTCGACGGGCTCCTGGGAACGCAGAAAAATCTGTATACCGATGAGACTTGGGAATTGACCCACGACCACGTGACGGCCCTGGCCGAGCTGGAAGTGCCGGCGCCCAAGGATCCGCAGCGGTTTCAAGTATGGTTGCAGACCGGCGACGAAACGCTGGATTATCGCCTCGCCCAGCAGTATTACCGGGCCTGTGCCTTGCGCATCCAGGCGGGCGGCGACCATAGTTTCCAGGGTTTTGCCGAGCAATTGCCGGCAATGCTGAGTTTCGCCGGCATCGGCGCAGATTTGTATCAGGCGATTGATTTCACTGCACTGTGATTTGTCGCCTCTTTTTCACAGAACACTTTTTACAGGCGGACGACGAGACCCCATGGCCACTCCCAGCGCTAGCTCTTATAACGCAGACGCCATCGAAGTCCTCTCGGGCCTCGACCCGGTGCGCAAACGCCCCGGCATGTACACCGACACCAGTCGGCCGAACCACCTCGCCCAGGAAGTCATCGACAACAGCGTCGACGAAGCCTTGGCCGGGCATGCGACATCGGTACAGGTCATCCTGCATGCCGATCACTCCCTGGAAGTCAGCGATGACGGCCGTGGCATGCCGGTGGACATTCACCCTGAAGAGGGTGTGTCGGGTGTCGAGCTGATCCTCACCAAGCTTCATGCGGGCGGCAAGTTTTCCAACAAGAACTACCAGTTCTCCGGCGGTCTGCACGGGGTGGGTATTTCTGTGGTCAACGCCTTGTCGACCGAAGTCCGGGTGCGTGTAAAACGCGACGGCAACGAATACCAGATGACTTTCGCTGACGGTTACAAAAAGACCGAGCTGGAAGTGATCGGTACCGTCGGCAAGCGCAATACCGGCACCAGCGTGTTCTTTGCGCCGGACCCGAAGTATTTCGATTCACCGAAATTCTCCATCAGCCGCCTCAAGCACGTGCTCAAGGCCAAGGCCGTTCTGTGCCCGGGGCTGCTGGTCAGTTTTGAAGACAAGGCCACCGGCGAGAAAGTCGAATGGCATTACGAAGACGGCCTGCGCTCCTACCTGGTGGACGCGGTCAGCGAATTCGAACGCCTGCCGGACGAGCCGTTCTGCGGCAGCCTGGCCGGTAACAAAGAAGCGGTCGATTGGGCGTTGCTGTGGTTGCCCGAGGGCGGCGACAGCGTTCAGGAAAGCTACGTCAACCTGATCCCGACAGCCCAGGGCGGTACGCACGTCAACGGTCTGCGTCAGGGCTTGCTCGATGCAATGCGCGAGTTCTGCGAGTTCCGCAGCCTGTTGCCGCGCGGTGTGAAGCTGGCGCCGGAAGACGTCTGGGAGCGCATCGCGTTCGTTCTGTCGATGAAAATGCAGGAGCCGCAATTCTCCGGTCAGACCAAGGAGCGCCTGTCATCCCGTGAAGCGGCGGCGTTTGTTTCCGGTGTGGTCAAGGACGCCTTCAGCCTGTGGCTCAACACTCACCCGGAAACCGGCATGCTGCTGGCGGAGCTGGCGATCAACAACGCCGGCCGTCGTCTGAAGGCCAGCAAGAAGGTTGAGCGCAAGCGCATTACCCAAGGTCCGGCATTGCCGGGCAAACTCGCCGACTGCGCCGGGCAGGACCCGATGCGTTCCGAGCTGTTCCTGGTGGAAGGTGATTCCGCCGGCGGTTCGGCCAAACAGGCGCGGGACAAAGAGTTTCAGGCGATTCTGCCGTTGCGCGGCAAAATTCTGAATACCTGGGAAGTCGACGGCAGCGAAGTGCTGGCCAGCCAGGAAGTGCACAACATCGCCGTGGCCATCGGTGTCGATCCGGGCTCGGCGGACATCGCCCAGCTGCGTTACGGCAAGATCTGCATCCTCGCCGACGCCGACTCCGACGGTCTGCACATTGCCACGTTGCTGTGCGCTTTGTTCGTCCAGCATTTCCGCCCGCTGGTGGATGCCGGTCACGTCTACGTCGCCATGCCGCCGCTGTATCGTATCGACCTGGGCAAAGAAATTTACTATGCCCTGGACGAGGCCGAGCGCGATGGCATTCTCGATCGTCTGGTAGCCGAGAAGAAACGCGGCAAACCACAGGTCACCCGATTCAAAGGTCTGGGTGAAATGAACCCGCCGCAGTTGCGCGAAACCACCATGGACCCGAACACGCGGCGTCTGGTGCAGTTGACGCTGGAAGATTTCGACGCGACCTCGGAAATGATGGACATGCTGCTGGCGAAAAAACGCGCTGGCGATCGCAAGTCCTGGCTGGAGTCCAAGGGCAACCTGGCCGAGGTTCTGGGCTGATGCGATTTGGCTGGGCCCTGGCGTGTGCGTTGCTGCTGACCTCGGTAACGGTTTCGGCGGAGCCTGCACCCGAGCTGCGCCTGTTGTCCGAGCATGCCGTCGACGGCATGCGCGGCGGCAATCTGTCGGGGCTGGCCCAGTGCGGCAAGGATCTGTGGACCGTTTCGGACCGTGACGATGATCAAATCTATCGCCTCGACACCCGCAACACTACCTGGCAAGCCGAAACCGTGCGCATCGACGCACCCCTGGTGCCCGACAGCGGTTTGCCCTGGGGTTTGCGTTCGCGGACCTGGGCGGCGTCGTTCGTGCGGGGCGGGGACCTGGATTTCGAAGGCATCACCTGCGACAGCGCTGGCAATCGTTACATCGTCAGCGAAGCGCACGCCGCAGTGTTGCAAGTTCCGCCAATCGGGCCTGCGTCCTGGCTGAAAATCTCGCCGATGCTGGTACGCGAAGCACGGGCCAGCGGTATGTTGCTGCACTTCAATGCATTGTTTGAAGGGCTGGCGATCAATCCGGCCGGTGACACGCTGTGGCTGGCCGCCGAACGTGAGCGCCGCGGTTTGCTGATGATCAAGCGCCAGCAAACGGTCTGGGAGTGCAAGGGGGGTTGTGTGCTGCTGAGTGAAGCCGGGGTGGAGATGCAACCAGCGCAATTTCCCAAGGCCAGAACGCGCTCCCGGGATTTTGCCGATCTGTCATTGTTCGACGGCAAGCTGTTTACCCTTGAGCGCAACGTCTTTCAGGTTTGCCGCCGTGATGCAGTGACAGCCAAGGTGGAGCGCTGCTGGTCGTTTGCCGCCGAGGCCTTGCAGGAAAACCGTCGTTATTCACAGGCCTATGGGCTGGCGGAGGCGTTGATCGTGGACGCCGACGGCGCCTGGATCGGCATCGACAACAATAACGGTGCGCGAGCCGATGGCGAGGTACGCCCGATTGTCTGGCGCTTTGCCGCGCCTGAAGGCGGCTGGAGTGCCAAGACATGAGTCCGCAACCGCCGGGCAAGCGCGCCGGTCGGGTGTTGATGGTGCTGGCCTGGTGCGCCGCGCTGTTTCTGGCGACGCGGTTCTTCGGTCAGTGGGAGGAGCGTCAACAGAATCCCAATACCGTCGTCAGCTCTGAGCAGGGCCAAGGTTTTATCGAAGTGAAGCTGATCGGCAACAGCCAGGGGCATTTTGTTGCTACCGGCCAGATCAACGGCCAGCCCGTGGAGTTCATGCTCGATACCGGTGCGACCGATGTGTCGATCCCGGCCGAAATGGCCGAGCGGCTGAAACTGGAAAAAGGCTTTGGGGTGACCCTGAGCACGGCCAATGGCTTGAGCGAGGGCTATCGAACCCGCCTCGACCGGCTGCAATTGGGCGACATCGTGCTGCGTGACGTTCGCGCGCTGGTGGCGCCCGGTTTGCACGGCAATCAGGTGCTGCTCGGTATGAGCGCACTGAACAAACTTGAATTTACCCAGCGCGGTGGCACCATGCTGCTGCGCCAGACAACGAACTGATGAGGCCCGCATGAGCGACTCCCTTGATCTCAGCCTGGACGGTGTAGAACGCCGGTCACTGGCTGACTTCACCGAAAATGCCTACCTCAACTACTCCATGTACGTGATCATGGACCGTGCCTTGCCGCATATCGGCGACGGCCTGAAGCCGGTACAGCGGCGCATCATCTATGCGATGAGCGAGTTGGGGCTGGACGCCGATTCCAAGCACAAGAAATCGGCACGTACCGTCGGTGACGTGCTCGGTAAGTTCCACCCGCACGGCGACTCGGCGTGTTATGAAGCCATGGTCCTGATGGCCCAGCCGTTCAGCTACCGCTACACGCTGGTCGACGGCCAGGGTAACTGGGGTGCGCCGGACGATCCGAAGTCCTTCGCCGCCATGCGTTACACCGAGGCGCGGCTGTCGCGTTATTCCGAAGTGCTGCTCAGCGAACTGGGCCAGGGCACTGCGGATTGGGGCCCGAACTTCGACGGCACGCTGGAAGAGCCTTTGGTGTTGCCGGCCCGTTTGCCGAACATCCTGCTCAACGGCACCACCGGTATCGCCGTGGGCATGGCCACCGACGTACCGCCGCATAACCTGCGCGAAGTCGCGACCGCTTGCGTGCGCCTGCTGGACGAGCCGAAAGCCACGGTCGAGCAGCTCTGCGAACACATCCAGGGCCCGGATTACCCGACCGAAGCAGAAATCATCACGCCGCGCGCCGACCTGCTGAAAATCTACGAAACCGGCAAGGGCTCGGTGCGTATGCGCGCTGTTTACCACATCGAGGACGGCGACATCATCGTCACCGCGCTGCCGCATCAGGTGTCTGGCGCCAAGGTGCTGGAACAGATCGCGGCCATGATGCAGGCCAAACCGTCGAAAGCCCCGCAGATCGCTGACCTGCGAGACGAATCCGACCACGAAAACCCGTGCCGGATCGTGATTATCCCGGGCGCACGCAAAAACTTTGACCACGATGCATTGATGACCCACCTGTTCGCCAGCACCGAGCTGGAGTCGAGCTACCGGGTCAACATCAACATCATCGGTCTGGACGGCAAGCCGCAGCTGAAAAACCTGCGTGCGCTGTTGGTCGAGTGGCTGGAATTCCGGGTCCAGACTGTGCGTCGTCGCCTGCAATTCCGCCTGGACAAGGTTGAGCGTCGCCTGCACCTGTTGGACGGTTTGTTGATCGCTTACCTCAATCTGGATGAAGTGATTCACATCATCCGCACCGAGGAACACCCGAAAGCCGCACTGATCGAGCGTTTCGCCCTGAGCGAAATCCAGGCCGATTACATCCTCGACACCCGTTTGCGTCAGTTGGCGCGACTGGAAGAAATGAAGCTGCGTGCCGAGCAGGATGAACTGCTCAAGGAACAAGCCAAGCTGCAAGCCCTGCTGGGCAGCGAAGCCAAGCTGAAAAAGCTGGTACGCACCGAGCTGATCAAGGACGCCGAAACGTATGGCGACGACCGTCGCTCGCCAATCGTCGAGCGTGCAGAAGCCAAGGCCTTGACTGAGCACGATCTGCTGCCGAACGAGAAAGTGACCGTAGTTCTGTCGGAAAAAGGCTGGGTTCGCTCTGCCAAGGGGCACGAAATCGACGCCACCGGGCTTTCCTACAAGGCCGGGGATGGTTTCAAGGCCTTAGCGCCCGGTCGCTCCAACCAGTTTGCAGTGTTTATCGACTCCACTGGTCGCAGCTATTCGGTGGCTGCACACACGCTGCCCTCGGCCCGCGGCCAGGGCGAACCGCTGACCGGCCGTCTGACGCCGCCGCCAGGGGCGAGCTTCGAATGCGTGCTGATGCCTGAAGACGATTCGCTGTACGTGATCGCCTCCGACGCCGGTTACGGATTCGTGGTCAAGGGTGAAGACCTGCAAGCCAAGAACAAGGCGGGCAAGGCCCTGTTGAGTTTGCCGAACAACGCCAAAGTGATTCTGCCGCGTCCGGTAGCCGATCGTGAGCACAACTGGCTGGCCTCGGTGACCACCGAAGGTCGGCTGCTGATTTTCAAAATCAGCGATTTGCCACAATTAGGTAAAGGAAAAGGGAATAAGATCATCGGGATTTCCGGTGAACGTGTTGCCAGTCGCGAAGAATATGTCACGGACATTGCCGTTTTGCCGGAGGGTGCCACTTTGGTGCTGCAGGCCGGAAAACGTACCTTGTCACTGAAGGCGGACGACCTCGAACACTACAAAGGTGAGCGTGGACGTCGCGGTAACAAACTTCCACGTGGCTTTCAGAGGGTTGATGCGCTGTTCGTCGAAAACCTCAATTAAGCGTCCTAGAGCGCTCGATCTACGATTTAACGCGTAGATCGACGCTTTGCCGCTGGAGTCGGAACGCATATTCACGGATGATATGGCCTTTCAAGCGCCGGCGTAGCCGAGCGTTCTTCATATTTTTTGAGTATTTTCACTGTGGTTAGCCTTATGGCAGCCACCTGGATGGGACGATGACTGCTCTGCGCCTTCCTTTTATTTTGATGCTCGCCGGCGTACTTGGCCTGGCGGGTTGCAGCGTTCACCAACCGGTGTCGCTGTATCAGCTGGACAGCGGAAGTCCGGCTCAGCCTGCGCAAAGCGCTGGCATGGCGGTATTGCTGGGCCCGGTAACGGTTGCCGACTACCTGCAACGCGAAACCTTGTTGCAGCGTCAGCCCGATGGCAGCCTGCAAGCTTCGGCTGATGGTCGTTGGGCGGGTAGCCTGTCTTCCGACATCGATCAGCTGTTGCTGCGTCAGGTCGCCGGCCATCTGGACAGCCAGCGCGTTGTCCTGGCACCGGCGACATTAGGCTTCACGCCGGATGTTCAGGTGCTGCTGACGATCACGCGTCTGGACTCGGGGGCATCGCAACCGGCGATCCTTGATGCTCAATGGCGGCTGATTGACCGTCGGGGTCAGGTGCGTGATAACCGCATCATTCATCTGCAGGAACAGCACACCGGCGGGACTGCGGCTCAGGTTCAGGCTCAGGGTGTGTTGCTGCAGCGTCTGGCCGAGCAGCTGTCGACGGCGCTCAAGCCACTGGCGAACCAGCCGCCGATCGCTGAAGCACCTCGCAAGCCAGCTGCCAAACCTGTGACACCGGCAGCAGAACCGGAGAAGCAGCCGAAAATCCCGATGGCTTCGCCGATTCGCACGGATATGGAAGTGTTCAGGTTCTAAGCCTGGATTGAGTCCAGAACAAAGCCCGCCTTGTGCGGGCTTTGTTGTTTGTGGCGCGTACTGATCATTCCCACGCTCTGCGTGGGAATGCAGCCGGTGACGCTCTGCGTCACATCGGTGCCAGGTTCTGGGTATGAGGTGGGGCTGGAACGCGGAGCGTCCCTGGAGGCATTCCCACGCGGAGCACGGGAACGATCAGCCCGCAGACAATCACTCATCTGCGGGCTTCTTTACAGCAGGGCTAAGGCTTACGCCCGGCGTTCGTGCATCCGCGCCAGTTGCCGTTCCAGCATCGACGGATAAGGCTCCATCAAGCGCTCTACGCAACATGCACCTTCAGGGCTTGCGATCGGGCGGATCCGCGCACGCTGGCGAATCAGCGCGTCGTCACTGATCTTGCGCTCAACCAGCAGCAGGTTGCGGCTGTGTTGCGACAGGGCCAGTGCATCCTGAGCGGTTTCAGTCAGCAGCAAGTCGATCTGGCTCAAGCCGAACAACTCGTCGCCCAGCGTCAGACCCAGCTGCAATTGCAGGGTGATGCCGCTGTCGGCGACTTCGATCTGCAACTGATGACCCAGGGCGCGCAGCAACTCGCCGCAGCAGATGGCGTTGGTCAGGTAATCGTCGCCGCTGTCTTCGGTGTGGAACAGCATCAGCGTGCTGCCATCGTTCAGGGTATGCAGTTCGCTCTGGTAGAGCGACGCGGCCTGATCGAGGCAATCGCGATAGCGCTTCAGCAGCTCTTCCAGGCGTGCGCGGGGCAGGCGGCGCAGCTGATCTTGTGCGCCCAGTTGCACGGCCAGTACTGCGCTGTGCTGCGGCAGATTCGATACCTGCGGCTTTGCCACCGGTCTCGGCGCGCTGTCTGTCGCGTCGTCACGCAGGTCGGCAAACGGATCTTCGTCGTCCTCATCATCTTCGACGGTGCTGACAATGCGCCGCGGCGCAGGCTTGAGGCCGGCTACAGGCTTGGTTTCATCGAAACTTGGATCACGCAGGTTGCGCACTTCGAAGGCCGGATCGGTTTCGTCGTCGTAATCGCTGTCGTCGAACTCAGGTTCTGGCACGGGCTCGGGCTCGGCAGGCTCCGGTGCGAAATTGGCGTGCAGCTGACGAGCGAGGTCGCCGACCTCATCCTGGCGCTCGGTGGCCGGGGTGTATTCGTCGATATTGCGCAGCCACACCCGCAATTGCATCAGCGGTGTGGAGATATTGCGTCCCAGGCGCAGGCTCAAGGCCAGGGACAGCGCCAGCAGAATCGCACTCAGGATGCCCATGCTTTGCAGGCTGATGGTCATCGGCTGCTGGAACTGATCCATGTCCAGGCTGATGCGCAGTTGCCCGGCAGTCACGTCCTGGAAAGTGATTTTGCTCTGGTACATGCCTTCCGCTTCGCCCAACAGGCCGTGCTTGGGGCGCTGACCGGCTTCGGCGAGGATACGGTTATCCACGCTGTAAATGGCCGCGTGAGCCACCAGTTTGTTCTTGGTCAGGTTGTTGAGCAGCACATTCAGGCTGAGGATGTCATTGGACACCAACAGCTCCGTGGCCGAGGTCGCGGTCTGGGTGGTCAGGCTTTCGCCCAGGGCATCCGCCTGCTCGTGCATGGCCTGCTTGAACTGCAAACCCATCACGCAGGCATAGATCACCAGGGCCAGAGCGACCAGGATCACGTTATGGCTGGCAATGCGCAATGCGATCGGTACACGGCGATGACGCAGTGCCCGGAAGATCAGCAGAAAGAAGTTATCGGTTTTTACTGGCGTGGGCCGGTTCACTTGAGCTCGGCTCTTTGTCCGTGAAGTTGACGCGCAGTATAGCGACAGGCCCTAGGCCGTCAAAGCGCTCGCGGTGCCCGATGGTCACTGAAAATGGGTAGAATGCGGTTTTTTTCCACCTGCGGGGGTGCGCCTTGCGCGAAATCGTCCTGATAAACATCACGGGAGTCGACCGTCCGGGTCTGACTGCGGCCATTACCGGCGTTCTGGCCCAGGGTGGTGTGAACATTCTCGATATTGGTCAGGCGGTGATCCACGACACCCTGTCGTTTGGCATCCTGGTTGAAATTCCCGATACCGAACAAGGTAACTCGGTGCTCAAGGACATCCTGTTCAAAGGCTATGAGCTTGAGCAACAGGTGCGTTTCACGCCGGTGTCCGAAGAGGATTACCAGCAGTGGGTCGGCAATCAGGGCAAGAAACGCCACATTGTTACCCTGCTGACCCGCAAAGTAACCGCCGAGCAATTGCAGCGCGTGAGCTCGATCACCGCCAAATATGGGCTGAACATCGATCATATCGATCGCCTGTCCGGGCGCATGCCGCTGGACACTCCGGCCGACAAAGGCAAAGGCTGCATCGAGTTTTCCGTGCGCGGCGAGGCGGCGGACCCGCAAGCGCTGCGGGCCGAATTTCTCAGCGTCGCGCAAGAGCTGAACGTCGACATCGCCTTCCAGGAGGATTCGCTGTTCCGCCGTAACCGCCGTCTGGCGGTGTTCGACATGGACTCGACGCTGATCGAAGCCGAAGTCATCGACGAACTGGCCAAGGCCGCCGGTGTGGGCGACCAAGTGTCTGCGATTACCGAGCGGGCGATGGCCGGCGAGCTGGACTTCCGCGCCAGCTTCAAAGAGCGCCTGGCCTTGCTGCAAGGGCTGGACGTCAGCGTGCTGGATTCCATCGGCGCCTCGCTGCGCCTGACCGAAGGCGCCGAAACCCTGTTCGCCGAACTCAAGCGTCTGGGCTACAAGACGGCGATTCTGTCGGGCGGCTTCACCTACTTCGCCAAGCAACTGCAGGCCAAGCTGGGCATCGACTATGTATTTGCCAACGAACTGGAAGTGGTCGACGGCAAGGTGACGGGTGTGGCGGTCGAGCCGATTGTCGATGCGCAACGCAAGGCGGATCTGTTGCGTGAGCTGGCGCATAAGGAAGGTTTGCGTCTGGAGCAGACGATTGCCGTCGGTGACGGTGCCAACGACCTGCCGATGCTGGCGATTGCCGGGCTGGGTGTAGCGTTCCGTGCCAAGCCGCTGGTCAAGCAGTCGGCGAAACAGGCGATTTCCACCCTTGGGCTGGATGGCGTGCTGTATCTACTGGGCTTCCGGGATCGCGACGGGCAGCTCTGAGTTTCAGGTTGTCCGGGCGGGCCTCTTCGCGGGCAAGCCCGCTCCCACAAGGACAGCACGGACCCTGTGGGAGCGGGCTTGCCCGCGATTGGGCGCACCGCGGTTTCATGGAGTCACCCTCAAAGCGACTTCCACAACGAATCAAATTCTTCCGCTACCCCGACCACGCCGCTCCCCGCGGCGTTTTCGTTTCTGGCTGTCTCAAGCGAACGGTAGGCAAACTGATTAAAGCTGTTGGTGCTCGCCACCCGCCGCTCCAGCCCGGCCCGGCGTTCCTCGCCGTTGGTATTGATCAACACCTTATTGCCTTCCTGGAATGGCAGGCGCGGTGTGAGCAGGGTGGCCGGCAGGTCGATGGCGCTGATGGCGGGCAGTAACAGCCCGCGCAAGTACTGGCTGTGCTCGTCGTGGGAGCGTATCAGCTGCAGGCCGCAGGGTTCGGCGCAAGGCGCGACTTGCTCGATACCCATCTGCGTGCCGCCGCCCCGCACCTGGCGGATCCAGCGCACCACTGCAATGCTCCAGCCTTGACCGGCGGCATCCTCGATACCGACCATTTCGCCAGCCTGTAGCTCGGCGGGCACCGCGCCGGGCCAGGCCAGGCAATAGCCGCCAGGACTGTGATTGATCACCGGCAGTGCGTAGGTCGGGAAATGCTGCTGGCGGTCGGATGCCTCGTGGCTGTCATCGTTTTGAAGGTGCGGGTATTCGATCTCTTCGTAGGGCAGCAGCGTGTCTGCCGTGCCATGAGGGGCGGCGTCGAAGGCGTGGCGCCATTGGTCTTTGGCGCGAGCTGTCGGGTCGGTCGCCGAGAACTGCGCGGGGCGGGCGCCGGGTTTTTTCAGGATGTCGTTGAACGAGCGTTGCCCGCCAAGATAAAAGTGCAAAGCGCTCATACCCACGCACAGGGTCAACGTGCCGTGGCCGACAGTGCGCTGGAAACTGCGCTCGGCGGCCTGGCCCCAGGCAGCATGCAGGTGTTGCAGCGTATCCAGATTCAGCCCCGCCGGCACGGGCAACGGCGATACCTTGTCGGCCGACTGCTGCAGATGGTTTTCGATGGCCATGACCAAGGGTTGCGGGTCGATTCCCAGCAAACTCTCCTGTTGTTCGGCGAGGACTTTGGAGCGGTAGCGCGGCCCGGTGTCGAGATCCGGGGCGATGGCAAACAGCCCGTTGTCCGGTTTGGCCGGTTGCAGCTTGATCCACTGGCTCCAGGGTTCGAGCACCTCGGCGAGCCGGGCGATCTGGTTCTGGCGCAGCTGATTGCAGCGTGAAGCACCCAGCAGAAGGGCGACGACGTAGGTTTGCTCGATGCTCAGCTTTTGCGTCTGGCTGGCCAGTTCATCGCGCACACTCAGATTTTGCAGTTGGAACTGACAGCCAATCCGATACAGCTGATGCAGTTCCAGCCACAGATTTTCGGGCACCGGGCAATAGAGTTCGGTGGCGCGGATCAATGCGCCGTTCAGGCAATGGATTGCCCTCTGCAAAGCCTGGGTCAGCAGCGGCGCGCGATCCTTACTGAAGCGCGGCGTGACGCGAATGACGATTTGCTTGTAGCCGATCGCCAAGTGGCTCTGCAGCGCCTGGCAAAGGTTGGCGATCTTGCGCGAGCGCTCGTCGAGCACAATGGCCTGATGCAGGAAATGCCGCTCCAGGTGCTTGCAGACGTAATACACCTCGGGCCGCAGCAGTTCGAGCAATTGCAGGCGATTATCGCTGGGTGTGAGCAGTTGATTAAGTTCGCTCAAGCCTTGATACAACTGGCGAGCGGTTTCGCCGATGTTGGCTTTGGGCAGGTTGGCGATCCAGCGCTTGAGGTCGCGAGGTGTGGCTTCGCAGAAAGACAAACGCGACTGCGTCGGGATTGGTGCGCGTAGCAGCAAGACAGGATTGGTCTCATTCATGCCGTAGACAAACTCCGACCGGGAAATGGGCAGTGAATGACTTGACTGTAGCAGCTATGAACGCGGAGGGGGGGGGCGCGATTTTTACGTCACGTTTGCCTTGCGGGGGAATGCGCCGCCCGGAAGAAATTCCGTGCGGCGGATCCGGGATCAGGCGCTTGGCAAGCCGATGCCTTGGCCCATCTGCACTGGCGAAAGAGCACCCAGTCCTTCAGCCCATTTCACTTGATCCGGCCCGAACAGCACGACAGCTGTAGAGCCGAGTTTGAAGCGACCCAGCTCCGCACCTTTCTCCAGATGGATCGGCGCACGGGCCGCTTCATCGTAGCGGAAGGTTTTCAGCTCGCGTTTTGGCGGCGTGATCAGCCCGGCCCAGACAGTTTCGATAGACGCCACAATCATCGCACCCACCAGCACTACGGCCATCGGGCCGCGTTCGGTGTCGAAAATGCACGCCACACGCTCGTTGCGCGCGAACAGTTCCGGTACGTTTTCAGCGGTGGTCTGGTTGACCGAGAAGATGCGGCCTGGGATGTAGACCATCTCGCGCAGAGTGCCGGCCAGCGGCATGTGCACGCGGTGGTAATCTTTGGGCGACAGGTAAATGGTGGCGAAATCGCCACCCATGAATGGCGCTGCGTTGGCCGCGTCACCCCCCAGCAGTTCCAGCACGCTGAAGCTGTGACCCTTGGCCTGGAAAACGCGACCGTGTTCGATCGGGCCAAGCTGGCTGACGGCGCCATCGGCCGGGCTGAGGATCGCGCCTGGGGTTTCGTCCAGTGGGCGAGCGCCGTCTTTCAAGGCTCGGGTGAAGAACGCGTTGAAGTGCTCGTAAGCCGTCAGGTCTTCGACCAGCGCCTGGGACATGTCCACTTGATAACGCTTGGCGAACCAGGCGGTTAAGGCGTTCTTGAACCAGCGCACGCGGCATTCGGCAATGCAGCCGGCCAGTCGCGAGAGCAAGTGATGAGGCAGCAGGTATTGGCTGAGGATAAACAAACGCTTATTCATTAACTGTCCTTAAAAACCTTAAATCTCTACGGGCGTGTCGGGATGGTTGCCCCATTCGCCCCAAGAGCCGGCATAGCCTTTGACTCGCGGATAACCGAGCGACTTGGCTACTAGATACGTGAAGCCAGAACGGTGGTGAGTCTGGCAGTGGGTAATGACTTCTTTGTCTTTGGTGATACCGAGTTGTTCCAGGATTTTCGGCATGTCGGTGCGGATGCGCAGGTTGCGCGTCTGATCCATGCCGGCTGTCCACTCGAAATTGACCGCGCCGGGAATGTGCCCGCCCTTGGCCGCCAGCACTTTCTCGCCGGAGTATTCCAGCGGCCCGCGCGCGTCCCAGATCGCCAGATCGTTGGCACCGAGGCGGCTTTGCAGGTATTCGCGGGTGGCGATGGGTTCATCGTGCAGGGTCAGGGCGACCGGGCCGCCGACCGCCGGCGGGATCTGGATCGACATGGGCAAGCCTTCTGCCAGCCAGGCCGGCAGGCCGCCATCGATATAGTGATACTTGCTGTGGCCGATGACATCCAGCAGCCAGATAAAGCGCCCGGCCCAACCGCCGCCTTCGTCGTCATAGACGACATAGACCGCATCGGGGTTGTGTCCCAGTTCGCCGAACAATGCTTCAAGCGCGGCTTGGGTCGGCAGCAGGCCTGGCGCAGGCGCCTGACCCAGTTGAGTGCGTTTTGGATCGACAAAGCGTGCCCCGGGAATATGCCCTGCGGCATAGCGGGCGCTGCTGGTCAGGTCCACCAGAATCAGTTCGCGGGAGTCGAGACGCGGGAGCAGGTCGCTCGGCTCGATCACCAGCGCCAAGCCAGAGAAGTCAGACATGTGAGGTCTCCAGAGCACAAAGGGGAGGATTGTAGCGCAGCGTCATGAGGGCCTGTTATCAGTTATTTCGGCGCAGGAAATAACTGAATCTGTGGCGAGGGGGCTTGCCCCCGTTCGGCTGCGAAGCAGTCGCAAATCCGCTGCATGCGGTGTGCCTGGGTAGAACGAGGTTGCAGGTTTTGGGACTGCTTCGCAGTCCAGCGGGGGCAAGCCCCCTCGCCACAGGTCTTGATCTTCACTTAACTGACTGGCATCAGCCCCTAGCGCTGGCTAAAACTGTGCAGGGCTTTTTCAATGCACTGCGCGGTTTTGCCGAACGCCTGCACGGTGATTTCCGAGAACGGCCCGCCGCCCTGATCCGCCACCACGATCATGATCACTCGACCATTGTTGACCAGGGAGCGCAGCAGCAGGTGTTCACCGCTGAACTGCGAACGCAGGCTGGCCGGCAACAGGGCCGAGAATTGGGCATTGTTGGCCGGCGTCAGGCGCACCTGAGCCTGTTGTGCGAGCAGCCGCTGCAGCACAGCACTCTGGCTGACCGCCAGATTCAGGCCGGCCACTTCTTTGGGTAGCCCGGCAATCTGGTGCACACGCAAATTGGCGTGTGTGCGATCGGCCATCAGGATCATCACTCGCCGCATGCCACACGCCACCAGGGCATCTCGGGCCGATGTGGTCAAGTGCATGGCATTGGTAAACCGGCTCGGCTCCACCAGCAATTCGGCGCATTGTTTACGCCACTTCGCCAGGTCTTCGGCGGTGGGCGCCGGGGCCGGCAGCAAGCCGGCGTGAACGCGGTTCATGCCCGCCGGCCAGATCAACGCTTCGGCCGGGTGCCAGAGGTCCGGCATGGCATGTTGCCGGGCGCTGTTGGCAGCCTGTTGGTGCAACTGTTGCTGCACTTCATCCATCGGCATTTGCAGATAAAGGCTGGTCAGGTACTGCCAGCGTTCACAGTGCGGACTGTCCCAGGCCTGTTGTGCCGACAACGCCAGACCATTGGCCAGCAGCACGGTGTTGGCGGGCTGATTAAGCCAGCGCCGCAACGTCGGGTCGTCATCGAGACGATTCTGTTGGCGTAGCGGGTGATCATCGTCCCGTGCAATGCGCAGGACTTTCACCAGTTCGCGTTGTTCATTGAGCAGCAGCCGATAACCCTGCTGGACCCAGATTGGCAAACGCCAGACATCCACCAGCGCCATACAGATTTCCAGCAGACGCACGCCGAACAATTGCTTTTCGACTTTGCGCGCCGACTCGCCTTTATGGATGACCCGCAGTTCCCATTCTTCAAGCATCTGCGGATGGGTCAACGCCATGGGCCACAGTGGCGAAAGAAACAGCAGGCTGCCCCAGTGGATGTCCTGCCACAACCGCGCCAGGCGACTGGCAAAAAAACCATTGGCCTGTTGAGTGGCGTGCTGACTGATCAGCTGAAGCTGGCGCAGGGCAACGGGGATCTGCGATTGGGGTTCGGCGGGCAAGCGCTCGAGCAATTCTTCGGTGCGTTTCAAACCGAGGCGATTAATTGCCACTTCAAGATTTTCAGCAGGCGTGGCCATGCTGCCATGAGTGTGGCGATTGGCTTCGCGAATCACACTCAAGGCCAGGGCCGGGCTGTCCTGCATCATTTCGGCAATGTCGCGCAGCGAGCTGCGGCTATCGCGGATGGCTTTGCAGACGCGGTCGTGACTGGCTTGCGGAACCGGCAGGCGCACACCATCGAGCAGCTTGACCCAGCCTTCGAGCGTGGTCGGTTTTGGCGTGGGGACGTTCGTTTCGTTAGCCATGTCTGGACGCTGCTTTACCTATCCCTGCGTGGGCCAAATTGGCTTTTCGCCTTAACTGGCTATAGTCTGGCGCAGTTTTGCCGATAAGGAGAAGAAGAGATTTTTTAACTTCCGAATATGACCTTGAACCCGACTCAGTAAGTGCTCTCCTACCTATGGCTAAAATTATCGGCATCATCGTCGTATTCGCGAGCGTGCTCGGCGGATACGTGCTTTCCCACGGCAAGATTGCCGCCCTCATTCAGCCTTTCGAGGTGATGATTATCGGTGGCGCGGCCCTTGGTGCATTCCTGCAGGCCAACCCCGGTCATATGACGATGCACGTGCTCAAGAAGTCTTTGGGCATGTTCAGTTCGCGTTTCAACCACACCTTCTACCTTGAAGTGTTGGGGCTGATTTACGAGATTCTTAACAAGAGCCGTCGCGAAGGCATGATGGCAATCGAAGGCGACATCGAAGATGCCGCCGCGAGCCCGATCTTCGCCAAGTACCCGGCAGTCCTGAAAGATGACCGCATGACTGCGTACATCTGCGATTATCTGCGCATCATGTCCTCCGGCAACATGGCTCCCCATGAGCTTGAAGGCTTGTTCGACATGGAACTGACCAGCCTCAAGGAAGACCTGGATCACCCCTCCCACGCAGTCAACGGCATCGCCGATGCCATGCCGGGTTTCGGTATCGTTGCGGCGGTATTGGGTATCGTGGTGACCATGGCTTCGCTGGGTGAAAGCGACCAGAAAATGATTGGCTTGCACGTAGGTGCGGCTCTGGTAGGTACCTTCTTCGGTATTCTCGCGGCCTATGGTTTCTTTGGCCCGCTGGCCCACGCTCTGGGCCACGATGCCAAGGAAGAACTGAACGTCTACGAAGCCATCAAGGCCTCGCTGGTGGCTTCGGCTTCCGGCATGCCGCCATCGCTGGCAGTGGAATTCGGTCGCAAGGTTCTGTACCCGGCGCACCGTCCTAGCTTCGCTGAGCTGGAACAAGCGGTTCGCGGTCGCTAAGTCATGGAAAATAACCAGCCGATAATCATCAAACGCGTCAAAAAGTACGCGGGCGGGCATCACGGGGGCTCCTGGAAAATTGCCTTCGCGGACTTCGCGACGGCGATGATGGCGTTCTTCCTGGTGTTGTGGCTGTTGTCCACGGCAACGCCGGAACAGAAGATCGCCATCGCCGGTTACTTCAAGGACCCGGTCGGTTTCAGCGAAAGCGGCACGCCATACATCATCGATCTGGGCGGCTCGCCGACCCTGGCACCGGAGAACACCCTCAACCCCGAGGTGAAATCCCAGCCTCAGCCGGACAAGGTGACTATCGACGCCGAACAGGTCGAAGGCATGGCCGAGCAGGTTGAGAAAGAGCGCCTGGAATTGCTGCTGCAAGAGTTGCAGAACAAGGTCGAAGAAAACCCGCAGTTGCAGAAGTTCAAGGATCAGATCCTCTTCGAGATTACCCAGGACGGTTTGCGCATCCAGATTGTGGACGCCGAAAACCGCCCGATGTTCGACTCAGGCAGTGCACGTCTGAAGCCGTATTTCGAAGACATCCTGCTGGCCATGGCCGACACCATCAAAGCGGTGCCAAACAAGATCAGCATCAGCGGCCACACCGATGCCAAGCCGTACTCGGGCACCGGCGATTTCGGCAACTGGGAACTCTCGGCCAACCGCGCCAACGCGGCTCGTCGTGCATTGATCGCCGGCAGCTATCCGGACGCTCAAGTAGCGCGAGTCGTGGGTTATGCCTCGTCGGCGCTGTTCGACCGGGAGAATCCGTTCAACCCGGTCAACCGCCGCATCGATATCATCGTGCTGACCAAGAAAGCCCAGCGTGCCATCGAAGGTTCGCAAGGTGCCGAACCTGCGCCAGTGCCGACGCAAGGGCAGGGCGGCCCGGGCGAAGTGCCCACGCCGCCAGCCGATCCGAACGCCTTGCCGGCGGATAAGGAACCGCTGCCGGCACATGAGCTTCGTGAGCGGTTGAATCTGTTTGATGATCCGGTGCCGAAGCCGGGTGAGCCGCCCAAGCAGTGACCCATGAAAAAGCCGCGAATGATCGCGGCTTTTTTGTCTCTACTCACCGGGCACGGGACTGACACTGCCAGCAGCAAAAATAAAGAACATGGCTTTCTTCCGAGATTGGCGTAGGACCGTTCTGAGGCGTATTGGCCGGGTTTTACTTCCCTAGGTTGCTCGCCTATAGTTCGCCCGTCGCCGACGTTTCGGTGATCGACTTTAGCCGGTCGTAACAGATGATGCACAAGCGCCCGTATAATCGTGGCGCTTTTTGCTGCCTGGCATCTGCATGTCTATGGTGGCTGTGCGTGGGACACCTTCGGGTGTGCCGGGTTCATCTGTCCGGTCGGCTAACCCGCGTACAGCTACCACCCAATTCGTTTAGCCGCGAAAGGGTGGGAGTTTCACTTATCAGATGAGATATAAACATGACCCAGTACCACCCTCTGCAAGGCAATTTCAGCGTCGGCCCGACGCTGTACATAGATACCGAAGCCAAAGTATCGGATCTCCTCGAAACCGCCACTCACCGAATCAAAGCCGCGCGCAATCTGCTCAACAGCATTACCTGCCTGTGCATCAAGGACGCCGAAGGTCACGACCTGGAGCATTTCGCCAATGCTGCACACGTGTTGATTCAGGACGGCTGTGACGCCCTGGATGCGCTGGGCTGGAAGCTGGAAAAAGCTGCACGCTGAAACCAGAAATGGCGATCGTCGTGCAATGCAGTTCACTAATTTGTGGCGAGTGATTGCTCCAGGCGGCGTTCCGGCACTGGGCGGCGTAGGGGCCCAAAAAATCTGATCGCGGTAGGGGTTGTAGATAACTACATCCCTGCCGCGACTGTCACTCGCTCCCCGGCCATTACCTTTTATCTTGCTTCTCAGAGACTCTGCATCAAAATTCACGGAGGAATATCAAGAATTTTGCACGCTATCAGGCCTTCTGATATCGTGATGAAATCGTGATGCGGAAGAATGACCATGGTTGATTTTACCAGCGACGACCTCCATGAGAGGCGTGACCTGATCGAGCTCAAGGTCTATGTAGAGAGTGTGCTTGGCCTAAAGCTGCGATTAAAACCGTGGGAACACATCAAAATCCTTCCGTATGCGCTGCGTGACCGATACGAGTTTTTCGTCACGCAAATCTTGGGCGCCGAGTGCCTCATCCTCAAGGAACGTCCGCAGCGGGAAGTTAGCGTTGCAGATGTCGCCAAGCATATGCAGGCAATCAACAACCTGCTGGCGAAGAAATCGCCCGAAACCGGCGACCTCATGATCTTCGTCACAGACACACTTCCGAGCTATGACAGAAAGCGACTGGTCGAGAAAGGCGTCCAATTCATCGTGCCAGGAAACCAGCTTTACCTTCCTGCGTTTGGAATGGATTTGCGGGAGTACTACAGGCAGCGTCTGGAAAAACCTCAGGTTCTGAGTCCCGCCACCCAATCCATGCTTATTCAATTCTTGATTAAAGGATGGCAGCACCAGCTACTGATCACTCGCTCCACTTTTGAAAAAACCTTTACCTACGCGAAAATGACCGTCACCAGAGCCATTAAAGAGCTGACCGACTTGGACATCGTTCGGCCTGGAAAGGAAATGGGTGAAGCCGCGATATTTTTTCACTTGTCCCCCAGGGCGACTTGGGAAATGGCGAAAAACTATATGCGTACGCCGGTCAAAAAAACGCTTTGGTTAAATGCAATTCCTGAGGCGTTTGACACCCCAATGCTGCTGGCGGGGGAGGCAGCCCTGGCAGAAATGAGCCTTCTCGCCAGTCCCAAAGTGCCTTGCTTTGCAATGACGACTGCGCAGTTCGATAACATTCGAGGGCTAGCTCAGTCTGATCACCGTCAAAAAGTGAATACGGCATATGGGGTAGAGATCAGCCTTTGGGGTTCAACCTCAAAGACGGCCAAATCGAAATTCGAAACCACATCTCCCTATTATGAGGTGCCGCAAAACCATGCAGCGTGTTGCATCCAGTTTTGGAGCTATGACCCTCTGTATAGCAACACAGCTACTGGGGCTGTAGACCCCTTTTCTCTCTACCTGAGTCTCAAGGATGAGCATGATGACCGGGTGCAAATGTGTTTGGATGAAATGATGGAGAACGTGAAATGGTAGTGGGTATCGACCGGTTTAGAGAGTATTTCAAAGACTACCAAGGTAGCTACGTTCTGATTGGCGGGGTGGCAGCATCCATTACCATGGAGCTTCTGGATGAGCCATTTCGAGCCACCAAGGATCTGGATGTCGTGCTGGTCGTTGAGGCCCTCAATCGTGAGTTCGTAGGGCAGTTCTGGACGTTCATCAAGGACGGCGGGTACGCCATTCGCCAAAATGGCGACAGCGGAGGGGACTCCCCTGTTTTCTATCGCTTCCAGGATCCTCAGGACAAATCCTTTCCAGTTCAGATCGAGCTTTTTTCTCGGGTTCCAGATGGCCTGGAGCACGAAGAAGCGGCACGAATGACCAAAGTCCCCGTAGAAGAGCAAGCCGCAAGCCTTTCTGCGATCATCCTTGATGATGAGTATTACAACTTTCTCCTGGCCGGCGTCGACCACACTCAGGAAATCAGTCACATCGGGGCCGACAGGCTCGTTCCGCTCAAGGCCCATGCTTGGCTTAACAAGAAGGCACAGGTCGAGAACGGCGCTCGAGTGGACAGTCGTGATATCAATAAGCACTTCAGAGATGTGATCTTACTGTCTGTCGGTCTTACAGAAGGAATGGCCAAGCTTCCTGAACGAATGGCTCTCGATTTGACGTTATTTCTCAGCCAGGTGCCCGCTGAGCTTGCGTCAAACCCTCAAGGTTACAAAAGGGTGGATGGTGACCGCTTGATCAAGATCATTCAAGAAGCCTTTGGCCTCAATTAATTCATTTTTTTCGCACAGTATCACTAGCGTTGATAGCGTGCGTAAATCCTGTTTTTGGCCGTTCAGAAGGCACTTAAGAGGGGCTTTAGTCAGTGAGAAACCTGTGGCGAGGGAGCTCGCTCCCGCTTGAGTGCGGACTCACAAAATTCGGCGATTGTTATCGGATTTTGGGGCTGCTAAGCAGCCCTGCATCGGAACGCAGCGCGGAGCAAGCTCGCTCGCCACAAAGGTAGGCTTGACTGAAGAGTCTCGCTTAAGTGAGCAGCATTGCAATCATCGCCGCTTTTTTGCGCCTGTCAGAAACCGCGTCGGATGCGGTTCTTGAGTTGGTCGTGGAACAACTCGGCGTTACCTCTGTAGGTGCGGTAAAGGGATTCGTTGATCGAGCCCAGCGTCATTGAGCGCTTGGTCGCCACTTCTTCACGATAGGCATCAATGAAAAACTCCAGATCCTTGTCGGTGCTGAGCTTTGGCCATTTATCGAGATATAGCGGCAGTTCCGCCGGTCCGGTCTTGAATGAGCATATCCGCCGGTTGCTGATGGTCGCTTCACCGATTTCGAACGGCACCCACCACGACAGCGCGGTCTTGTCCGAGACTATCGCCAGCAGATGCGTGCACTCGGTGATGTTGCGGGTGATGACCCCGGTGATGTCGTCAGTGGTCTGTGATTCCGGATCCAGCACGTCGAAGTAGGTCTTGATGTTGGCCCGAATCAGGCGGGTGCTGATGGCGATGGCGTGGGACCGATCGGTATGGCGGTAGCTGATAAACACTGGCATCAGAAATGTCCCTTGATCGCGAGTTCGCGGTAATAGGCGCCGAGGGCGGTGAGGCGGCAACCGGTGGAGTTGATGGCCGCGTAGTACATGTGCTCGGCGTCCACCGGTTCGATCAGGCTGTGGCGATTGCACTTTTGCAGTTGGGCGAAGACTTCGCCGTGCTCTGGGTCGAACGTGGCTTCGGTAGGTTCGTAGCTCGGATCGAGGGCAAACATTGACTCCGCCTCTTCGAACCAATCAGGCAGTTTGCGCAGAATCTCTTTGGGGATCAGCGGCGAGACTTCTCGCAATGAAATGAACTGCGACACATTAGTCTTGAACACCGGGCGCTGTTCCCACGCGTCTAGAGCGTTGTCGACGAATGAATAGAGGCTGCCGGGGGTAATCTTTCCCAATATGTTTGCGGCGCCGCCGTGCAATGCTTGCAGCAGCAGCCCCGTGAAGATGCCGTGGTTGGCGCCTTCCATAGCCGGCTCTTCCTTTTTGCACGCGGTGAGGATGGTCATGCCTTCGCAGACCATGCTGCTTTCGCTGCGTAGCGCCCGCACTTCGCCCGCCGAGCCCGCTTGGCAGCAGTCGAGAATAATCACTTTGTTTTTGATTTTTACGGCTTTGGTCGCCCAATTCAGGATGTCGCTGATGCGAATTCCATCCTTGGCGGATTTGTAGTCCTGGGGGATCAGCATACCTTCGTCCGTATCGACGTCGAAGTTGCCGTGACCGGCGAAGTACAACAGTGCAACGCTGCAATCGCCTGAAAACAGTTCCTGGATATGCCCTTCGAGCTTTTCGCGGCTCAGATAATCTTCGGCGGAGGTCAGGACCAGGTTCTTGAAATTCGGATCGCCATTGGCGTCGGTTTTCAGCACCGAAGCCATGGCCATCGCGTCATTGTTGCAGCCACTCAATTGCGAAACATGGCTGTAGTTATTAATGCCGATGAACAGTCCCTTGCGCATGGTTCAGCCCGCCGCGTGAGTGCGAATGGCATCGATGATGCTGTTGGTGTTCCACGCACACTCCGCGTGCGCCGCCCGGCGTACCACCGTGGAAATCCGTTCGGCACCAAACGGCTTTATCGCAATGATGACCTTGTCCATTCGCCTGGCGATCTCGATTTCCTTGTTGATCCACTTGCTGTAGGTCGAATACATCCCTGCCATGATCAGCACTGCCGAGCAGAGCCGAATCTTGTTTTCGATGGCTTCTTCAAGTTGCTTGTCGGTTTTCGCGCCGATGATCGGGTTGTCCGGTGGCACCGAAAAATTCTTGAACGTGAAGCCGGGCTTCGCATTGAGCAGGCGAACCAGATTGTCGTGGGCGTCTGAGTAGTTCCACGAGTGGCTGATGAACAAATGATAGGTTTGCATGGCTGTCCCTCGGTATCGCCTGAAATGCGATGAGGGCTCGAATGTATGCACTTGAGTGGCCGCAACAAGGCCTTGGCGGTTAAAGAGACGCGTCCGTCAGGCAGGCGCGAAGAAGCCTTACAGAAAGGTCTGACGTTTAATTGAGGGCGTTTTTGTAGGACGCCACGAACGACCTACCGCCCCGCAAGTCAGGGGCGGCTGGCACGTCTGTTTAATAGCTGCTTTCAGGCAAGCTGGCGATGATCGAGCGGTAGCTGTTCATCCGTTGCTGCTGCACGCGGCCCTCTTCCAGGGCCTTGAGCAGGGCGCAACCCGGCTCGCGGTCGTGCTTGCAGTCGCGGAAGCGACAGGTGCCGATCAGATCGTTGAACTCGATGAAACCGGCTTCGACGTCGGCCCGGCTGACGTGACCCAGGCCGAACTCCCGAATACCCGGGGAGTCGATCAACTCACCGCCGCCAGGGAAGTGGAACAATCGCGCGGTGGTGGTGGTGTGGGTGCCTTGGCCGGACAGCTCGGACAGCGGGCCGACGCGGGTGTCGACTTCCGGCAGCAGGCTGTTGACCAGCGACGACTTGCCGACACCGGACTGGCCGACGAATACGCTGATGTGCCCATCCAGCTGCTTCTGCAACTGCTCCATGCCATTGCCGTGGTGGGCCGACACTTCCAGCACCGGGTAACCGAGCGTGCGGTAAACCGCCAGCAAGGCATTCAGCGCCGGGGCGTTCTGCTCGTCGATCAGGTCGAATTTGTTCAGCAGCAGCAACGGCCGAATACCGGCGTGTTCCGCAGCGACCAGGTAACGGTCGATCAGGTTGGCGTGAGGCTCGGGCAGCGGGGCGAAGACGATCACGATCAAGTCGACGTTGGCCGCCACCGGCTTGAGCTGGCCACGGCTGTCCGGACGGCAGAGCTCGGTTTTACGCGGCAGTTGCGCCACGATCACGCCGATGCCCTGGTTGCCGGCACGCCATACCACCTGATCGCCGGTCACCAGCGCTGGCAGGTTGGCGCGCAAGTGGCAGCGGAACACCTGGCCGGCCAATTCGCCATCGAGGGCCTCGACTTCGACCTGCACACCGAAGTGGGCGATCACCAGGCCCGTCTGTTCCGGACCCAGGTCGCCGCCTTCGAGTGCCTCGACAGCCGAGGACTCGCGTTTGGCGGCGCGGGCAGCGCGCTCGCCCTGAATCTTTTCGATGCGCCAGTTTTGACGACGATTGAGTTGGCGTTTGGCCATGGGTGTTCCGTATCGAGAATGCAGCGATTAGGTAAAACGGCCGCGAGTTTAGCACGCCCGGTGGCCTCCCTAGGCTAAACTGCGCACCTACGCCGAGGAGCCGACTCATGCAAAACCCGCTGAACCTGATCTGGATCGACCTGGAAATGACCGGTCTGAACCCTGATACCGACGTCATCATCGAGATGGCCACTATCGTCACCGACAGTAATTTGAACACCTTGGCCGAAGGTCCGGTGATCGCCATCCATCACAGTGACGAGATCCTCGCCGGCATGGACGAGTGGAATACCCGTCAGCACGGCGGCTCCGGTCTGACCAAGCGGGTTCGCGACAGCCGTATCAGCATGGCCGAAGCCGAAGCCGAGACCATCGCCTTCCTGGAAAAATGGGTGCCGAAGGGCAAGTCGCCGATCTGTGGCAACAGCATCTGCCAGGACCGTCGCTTCCTTTATACCCACATGAAATCGCTGGAAAGCTACTTCCACTACCGCAACCTCGACGTGTCGACCCTTAAGGAACTGGCCGCGCGCTGGGCGCCGGACGTACGCGACAGCTTCAAGAAGGGCAGCACCCACCTGGCCCTGGACGACATCCGCGAATCGATCGCCGAGCTGCAGCACTACCGCAAGAACTTCATCAAGTTCTGATTGGGTGCTCGCGGGCCATTGTGGCGAGGGGGCTTGCCCCCGTTCGGCTGCGCAGCAGTCGCAAACCGGTCGGTCACGGTATGCCTGACAAAACATGGTGTCTGGTTTTGGGGCCGCTACGCGACCCAACGGGGGCAAGCCCCCTCGCCACAGATCTGCGTGAATGCTTCGGCGCCCTCTTTTGGTGCTTCGGTGAAGTGAGTAGACTGCGCGCCTTTCTGCCAGGACCGCCACCATGTTGCTGATGCTCTATCTGATCGCCATTACTGCCGAAGCCATGACTGGCGCCCTGTCTGCGGGCCGTCGCGGCATGGACTGGTTTGGTGTGGTGCTGATCGCGTGCGTCACGGCGCTGGGCGGCGGTTCGGTGCGCGACGTGCTGCTTGGCCACTACCCGCTGACCTGGGTCAAACACCCGGAATACCTGGTGCTGACCTCGGTCGCGGCGATGCTGACGATCTTCATCGCTCGCTGGATGCGCCACCTGCGTTCGCTGTTTCTGGTGCTCGATGCCGTGGGCCTGGTAGCGTTCACCCTGATCGGCTGCATGACGGCCCTGGAAATGGGCCACGGCATGCTGGTGGCCTCGGTCAGCGGCGTGATCACCGGCGTGTTCGGCGGCATCCTGCGAGACATCTTCTGCAACGACATCCCGTTGATCTTCCGCCGTGAGCTCTACGCCAGCGTCTCGTTTGCCGCGGCATGGTGCTATCTGCTCTGCATCTACCTGCAATTACCCGGTGAACAGGCGATCCTGATCACCCTGTTCGGCGGCTTCCTGCTGCGCTTGCTGGCGATTCGTTTCCACTGGGAAATGCCCAAGTTCGTTTATAACGACGAAGCTTGACACGGTCTCTGTAGCAGCTGCCGAAGGCTGCGTTCGAGGCCGCAGGACTCGCTTTGCGGAATGACGACTGCTGCGCAGCCGAACGCAGCCTTCGGCAGCTGCTACAGGAGTCCGTGTTGTTTCAGGGCCCATTCGACGTGTTCGCGCACCAGTTCCGACGGATAGTCCCGCCGTGCCTTGAGCGCTTCCAGCACCGGAATGCTTGACGGCGCATTACCCAGGCCGACCGCCAGATTGCGCAACCAGCGCTCGTAGCCCGCGCGTCTGAGCGGTGAGCCTTCGGTGCTGCTGAGGAACTTCTCTTCGTCCCACATGAACAGTTCGGCCAGTTCGGCGTTGTCCAGGTTATGCCGGGGTTTGAAATCGCTTTCCCCGGAAGGTCGAGCGAAGCGGTTCCACGGGCAGACGATCTGGCAGTCATCGCAACCGAATACCCGATTGCCGATCAATGGCCGTAAATCTTCAGGAATCGCACTTTTCAGTTCGATGGTCAGGTACGAAATGCAGCGTCGAGCGTCCAGTACATACGGGCCGACAAAGGCGTTGGTCGGGCAGATATCCAGACAGGCGGTGCAGCGGCCGCAGTGTTCCGTCGTGTGTGGCGGGTCGACCGGCAGCGGCAGGTCGACGAACAGTTCGCTGAGGAAGAAGTAGCTGCCGGCCTTGCGATTCAATACCAGCGTGTTTTTGCCGATCCAGCCAAGGCCTGCCTGTTCGGCGATGGCTTTTTCCAGTACCGGGGCGCTGTCGACAAAGGCGCGGTAGCCGAACGGGCCGATCACTGCCTGAATTTTTTCTGCCAGTTGTTGCACGCGTTTACGGATCAATTTGTGGTAATCGCGGCCCAAGGCATAACGCGAGACGTAGGCTTTTTCCGGTTCGGCCAGGCGTTTGGCCATTTCGGTGTCGCCCGGCAGGTAGTCCATGCGCAGGGAAACGACCCGCAAGGTGCCCGGCACCAGTTCTTCCGGGTGCGAGCGTTTGCTGCCGTGGGCGCCCATGTACTCCATTTCGCCGTGGTAGCCGGCCGCGAGCCAGCGCTCCAGGTGCTGCTCATGCTCGGCCAGGTCGAGGCCGCTGATGCCGACTTGCTGAAAGCCCAGCTCGCGGCCCCAGTCCTTGATGGATTGGGCGAGGGCGGGCAGGTCTGTGGTAATAGCGGGCATGAGGCGAGAGAAACCGGAGCTGAGGTGCGTATAATTCTGCCAGACATCGGAGCCTGAAGACGCATGCCGCACACTAAAGATGAATTACCCGACGCGCTGTATAGCGCCGCGCAAGTCCGAGGGCTCGATGCGAGCCTGATTGCGGCCGGTACACCGGGCTTCGAATTGATGCAACGTGCGGCGCGGGCGACCTGGCGCGCGCTGGTTCGTCATTGGCCGACGGCGCAAGAATTGAGCGTGGTGGCCGGCCACGGCAATAACGCAGGCGACGGTTACCTGGTGGCCGTGCTGGCCCGACGTGCCGGCTGGCACGTGCGGGTGCTGGCCGCCGGTGATCCCGGGCGTTTGCAGGGCGATGCCGCGTCGGCCCATGCCGAGGCAGTAGCCGAAGGCGTCGCCATTCAAGGCTGGAGCGCGCACTGCGAATTACGCGGCATTGTGCTGGATGCCTTACTCGGCACCGGCCTGACCGGTGAAGTACGCGAGCCATACGCCAGTGTCATTGCCGCGATCAACGCCAGTGGGCTGCCGGTTGCAGCGGTGGATATCCCCTCGGGGTTGTGCGCCGATACGGGGCGCCAGCTCGGCATTGCGGTTCGAGCGAACCTCACGGTGACGTTCATCGGTTTGAAGCTGGGTCTGTTCACCGGTGACGCTGCGGATGTGGTTGGCGATTTGGTATTCAATGATCTGCTAGCCCCCCCTGAGACGTTTATCGGGGCCACGGTCAGTGCTCGTCGCCTGACGGCCGGTAATGTGCCGCGTCTGACCGGTCGCGCTCCAACTGCCCACAAAGGCAAATTTGGCCACGTATTGCTGATCGGCGGTGATCGCGGTTTTGGTGGCGCCATCCTGCTTGGTGCACAAAGTGCTTTGCGCAGCGGCGCCGGCATGGTGTCTGTGGCCACCCGCAACGAACATGTTCCAGCCGCCTTGGCACGTTTGCCAGAAGCTATGGTGCTCGGCACTTCGTCGGCCAATCAATTGATGGGGCTGCTTGAGAAGGTCACGGTGCTGGTCGTCGGCCCAGGGCTGGGGCAGGCCGCTTGGGGGCGCAGTCTGTTGTCGGCCGCGGCCAATGCGCCGTTGCCGCAAGTCTGGGACGCCGATGCGTTGAACCTGTTGGCCGAAGGTGGCGTGAGTTTGCCCGCACGTTGTGTCATCACGCCGCACCCTGGCGAGGCGGCGCGATTGCTGGGGCTATCGACGGCCGATGTTCAGGCCGACCGCCCGGCCGCTGCCCATGCATTGAGCAAAAAGTTTACAGCTGTCGTGGTGCTCAAAGGCGCCGGCAGCCTGATCGCCAGCCCCGACGGGCGCCTGGCGCTGTGTCATCAGGGCCATCCGGCCATGGCATCTGCCGGTTTGGGCGATGTGCTGGCCGGGCTGGTCGGCGCCTTGCTCGCTCAGGGCATGGACGCGTACGACGCGGCATGCCTGGCGGTCTGGCTGCACGCCAATGCTGGCGCGCAAGAAGGTAAATCGGGCCGTGGGCTGGCGGCCAGTGATCTGATTCCAGCCATTCGTCAGTTGTTGGAGGAGCAAGCACCGTGTCTGAAGTAACCCTATACCTGGCTGATGAAGAGGCGATGACCGCGTTTGGTGCGCGCATCGCACAAACCACTGAAGGGCACGGTCTGATTTTTCTCGAGGGAGATCTGGGCGCCGGGAAAACCACGCTGTCCCGGGGCATTATCCGGGGGCTGGGGCACGCAGGCGCAGTAAAAAGTCCGACCTTCACCCTGGTCGAGCCCTACGAGATCGGCGACATCCGCGCCTTCCATTTCGACCTGTATCGATTGGTCGATCCAGAGGAGTTGGAGTACCTCGGCATCCGCGACTATTTCGAAGACGATGCACTGTGCCTGATCGAATGGCCCCGCAACGGTGCAGGCTTTTTGCCAAAGCCCGACCTGACCATTACCATTAGCCCGCAAGACAGCGGGCGTACGCTGAAAATTTTGCCGCAAGGCTCGCGTGGCGAGTCGTGGTGTGCCGCTTTGGCATTGGAATCCAATTAAATGATGGGGTTAGGTATGCGCTTTCGCGCGTTGGTTGCTGCCGTAGGATTGTTGTTTCTGGCGGTGACCGTCGACGCTGTGGCCGAGACGAAGGTCAACAGTGTTCGCCTGTGGCGGGCGCCGGACAACACGCGACTGGTGTTTGACCTGACAGGGTCTGTCCAGCACAGCGTTTTTACCCTGACCTCCCCGGATCGGCTGGTGATCGACATTAATGGTGCAACTCTCGGCGCACCACTGAACGTTAATACCTCGAACACCCCGATCACCGCGATGCGTTCGGCTCAGCGCACGCCGACCGACCTGCGGGTGGTCATCGACCTGAAAAAAGCTGTCACGCCAAAAAGCTTCACCTTGGCGCCAAACGCCCAATATGGCAATCGCCTGGTCGTCGACCTGTTCGACAACGCGGCCGACGCCGCGCCACCGCCTGCGCCAACGCCGTCCGTGGCGACGTTGCCTGCGGTCCCTGTCGCACCCTCCGAGCCTTCGATCAAATTGCCGCCCGCCCCGGCCGGCAAGCGCGACATCATTGTGGTGATCGATGCCGGCCACGGTGGCGAAGACCCGGGTGCCTCCGGCTCTCGCGGTCAGCGTGAGAAAGACGTGGTGCTGGCGATCGCCCGTGAACTGCAGCGTCAGGTCAATGGCATGAAAGGCTTCCGCGCCGAACTGACTCGCACCGGCGACTACTTCATTCCGTTGCGCGGTCGTACCGAAATCGCCCGCAAGAAGGGCGCCGATCTATTCGTTTCGATCCACGCCGACGCCGCGCCTTCGGCCGCCGCGTTCGGTGCGTCGGTGTTCGCCCTGTCCGACCGCGGCGCTACGTCGGAGACCGCCCGTTGGCTGGCCGACAGCGAAAACCGTTCCGACTTGATCGGCGGTGCCGGCAACGTCAGCCTCGACGACAAGGACCGCATGCTGGCCGGCGTGCTGCTCGATTTGTCGATGACCGCTTCCCTGACGTCGAGCCTCAACGTTGGCCAGAAAGTCTTGAGCAACATCGGCCGCGTCACGCCGCTGCACAAACAGCGCGTAGAGCAAGCCGGGTTCATGGTGCTGAAGTCGCCGGACATCCCGTCGATTCTGGTGGAAACCGGGTTTATCTCCAACGCCAATGAAGCTTCCAAGCTTGCCGCAGCGAACCACCAGCAGGCGCTGGCGCGTTCAATCAGCAGCGGCGTACGGCAGTTCTTCCAGCAAAATCCACCGCCGGGCACCTACATTGCCTGGCTGCGCGATTCCGGCAAAATCGCCCAGGGCCCACGTGACCATCGCGTCAATCCCGGTGAGACCCTGGCGATGATCGCCGTGCGCTATCAGGTGTCTCCGGCCACCTTGCGCAGCGCTAACAACCTCAAGAGCGACGAGCTGAAGATTGGTCAGACGTTGACCATTCCTGGCACTGAACTGGCGGCCAAAGAATGAACCAGGTGCTGACCAACACTGCGCGCATCGAGCTGCTCAGCCCGCGGCTGGCGAACCAGATTGCCGCCGGTGAAGTGGTCGAGCGCCCGGCCTCGGTGATCAAGGAGTTGCTGGAGAACAGTCTCGACTCCGGCGCCAAACGCATCGATGTCGATGTGGAGCAGGGCGGCGTCAAGCTGCTGCGGGTACGCGACGATGGCAGCGGCATTTCTGCCGATGACCTGCCCTTGGCCCTGGCCCGTCACGCCACGAGCAAGATTCGCAACCTGGAAGACCTCGAACAGGTGATGAGCCTGGGGTTTCGTGGTGAGGCGCTGGCCTCCATCAGCTCCGTGGCGCGTCTGACCCTGACGTCCCGCACTCGCGATGCCGATCAGGCCTGGCAAGTGGAAACCGAAGGCCGGGACATGGCGCCGCGCGTACAACCGGCAGCTCACCCGGTGGGGACTTCGGTGGAAGTGCGCGATTTGTTCTTCAATACCCCGGCGCGCCGCAAGTTTCTCAAGACCGAAAAAACCGAATTCGATCACCTGCAAGAAGTGATCAAGCGTCTGGCGCTGGCGCGGTTCGACGTGGCGTTCCACCTGCGCCACAACGGCAAAACCATCCTCAGCCTGCACGAAGCCCACGATGACGCGGCCCGCGCCCGGCGTGTGGCGGCGATCTGCGGGGCGGGTTTTCTGGAGCAGGCGCTGCCGATCGAGATCGAGCGCAATGGCCTGCACTTGTGGGGTTGGGTCGGGTTGCCGACCTTCAACCGCAGCCAGGCGGACTTGCAGTATTTCTTCGTGAACGGCCGCGCGGTGCGCGACAAACTGGTGGCCCACGCAGTGCGCCAGGCTTATCGCGATGTGCTGTTCAACGGTCGGCACCCGACGTTCGTGCTGTTTTTCGAAGTCGATCCGGCGGGCGTCGACGTCAACGTGCACCCGACCAAGCACGAAGTGCGCTTCCGTGACGGGCGCATGGTTCACGATTTCCTCTATGGCACGTTGCACCGCGCGCTCGGCGATGTGCGGCCTGAGGATCATCTGGCCGCGCCTGTTGCGACGGCCATTGTCCGGCCCACCGGCATCGAAGCCGGTGAGTTTGGTCCGCAGGGCGAAATGCGTCTGGCGGCCAATGCGCTGCTGGAACAACCTCAGGCCCAACCGTCGTTCAACACGCCGGCTGGCTCGGGCGCTGGCGCCGGTTATCAGTATCAATACACGCCGCGGCCTCAATCCGGCGTACCCGTCGCCGAAGCTCAAGCGGCCTACCGTGAGTTTTTTGCGCCGTTGCCCGAGGCCAACGCGGTCGCGCTGCCAGCCGGGCAGGACGACATTCCACCGCTGGGTTATGCGTTGGCGCAGCTCAAGGGCATCTATATTCTTTCGGAAAACGCCCAAGGCCTGGTGCTGGTGGACATGCACGCCGCCCATGAGCGGATCATGTACGAACGCCTGAAAATCGCCATGGCCAGCGAAGGCCTGAGCGGTCAGCCGCTGTTGGTACCGGAGTCCCTGGCGGTCAGTCAGCGCGAAGCCGATTGCGCCGAAGAACACGTCGCGTGGTTCCAGCGGCTGGGCTTTGAGTTGCAGCGTCTTGGCCCGGAGTCGCTGGCGATCCGACAGATTCCCGCGCTGCTGAAACAGGCGCAAGCCAATCGATTGGTCAGTGACGTTCTGGCGGATTTGATGGAATACGGCACCAGCGACCGGATTCAGGCACACCTGAACGAACTGCTCGGCACCATGGCCTGCCACGGCGCGATTCGAGCGAATCGGCGTCTGGCCTTGCCGGAAATGAACGGTCTGCTGCGGGACATGGAAAACACCGAACGCAGCGGTCAATGCAACCATGGCCGACCGACCTGGACCCAACTGGGCCTGGACGATCTGGACAAACTGTTTTTGCGCGGTCGTTGATGAGCCAGCTCCCTCCTGCGATTTTCCTGATGGGGCCGACGGCTGCCGGCAAGACCGACCTGGCCATCGAACTCACCAAGGTCCTGCCCTGCGAGCTGATCAGCGTCGATTCGGCGCTGGTTTACCGTGGCATGGACATTGGCACCGCCAAGCCTTCCAAAGAGTTGTTGGCCGAATTTCCGCATCGGTTGATCGATATTCTCGACCCGGCCGAGAGTTATTCCGCTGCGGATTTTCGTCGTGATGCGCTTGAGGCCATGGCAGAGATCACCGCTCGGGGCAAAATTCCGCTGCTGGTAGGCGGCACAATGCTCTACTACAAGGCTTTGCTCGAAGGTCTGGCCGACATGCCGGCGGCCGATCCGCAGGTGCGCGCGCAAATCGAAGAAGAAGCTGCACGCCTTGGCTGGCAAGCCCTGCACGATCAATTGGCGGTCATCGATCCGCAATCGGCCGCGCGAATTCATCCGAACGATCCGCAGCGCCTCAGTCGCGCGCTGGAAGTTTATCGCGTCAGTGGTCAGAGCATGACTGAGCTACGCTTGCGACAATCTGCGCAAAGTACTGAAGCAGCCGCTTCGGGACTGCAACAATTGCCCTATACTGTCGCGAACTTGGCTATCGCCCCGGCAAATCGCCAGGTACTGCACGAGCGTATTAAACAAAGATTCACAAATATGTTGGAACAGGGATTCATCGACGAGGTCGTAGCCCTGCGAGATAGAGGTGACCTGCATTCGGGGATGCCGTCTATACGTGCTGTAGGTTATCGACAAGTCTGGGATTACCTGGATGGCAAGCTGACGCAAGCCGAGATGCAGGAGCGTGGAATCATTGCCACGCGCCAATTGGCAAAGCGCCAGTTCACCTGGCTACGCAGTTGGGCTGATTTACACTGGCTGGACAGCCTCGATTGCGACAATCTGCCGCGCGCCTTGAAATACCTTGGGACCATCTCCATATTGAGCTGAGTCCTTGCAATTGCCGTCTATCCTTGGGGGTGTGACGGCCCCAAGCCATCTGTTTACCTATTTTTTATATTGAATCCTTAAAGGAGTGCGGCACATGTCAAAAGGGCATTCGCTACAAGACCCTTACTTGAATACTTTACGTAAAGAGAAAGTGGGGGTTTCCATCTACCTGGTCAACGGGATCAAACTGCAAGGTACGATCGAGTCTTTCGACCAGTTCGTTATCCTGCTGAAAAACACCGTTAGCCAAATGGTTTACAAACACGCTATCTCTACAGTGGTGCCGGTTCGTCCAATTCGTCTGCCTAGCGCAACCGAATCCGAAGCAGGTGACGCTGAGCCAGGTAACGCCTGATAGGAGTCTCCTTTGTTCTTTGAGCGCCACGGTGGTGGTGAACGGGCAATTCTCGTTCACTTGGATGGTCAGGACCCTGAGGCGCGCGAAGATCCGCAGGAGTTTCAGGAGTTGGCAATTTCGGCTGGCGCCGAGACCGTCGCGTTTTTTAACGTGCCGCGTCATCGGCCAACCGCCAAAACCCTGATTAGCAGCGGCAAGGTCGAAGAGTTACGCGATCTGGTCAGCGCCGAACAGGTCGATCTGGTGATTTTCAATCACATCCTCACGCCCAGTCAGGAACGTAACCTCGAACGTATTTTCGAGTGCCGCGTGATTGACCGCACGGGTTTGATTCTCGATATCTTCGCCCAACGCGCCCGCACCCATGAAGGCAAGCTCCAGGTTGAACTGGCTCAGCTTGAACACATGAGTACGCGGCTGGTTCGTGGCTGGACTCACCTTGAGCGGCAGAAGGGCGGTATCGGTCTGCGCGGCCCGGGTGAAACCCAGCTGGAAACCGACCGGCGCCTGTTGCGGGTTCGCCTGCGGCAGATCAAGGGGCGCCTGGAAAAGGTCCGCAGCCAGCGCGAGCAATCTCGTCGCGGGCGCAAACGTGCTGACATTCCGACGGTTTCACTGGTGGGTTACACCAACGCCGGCAAATCGACGCTGTTCAACTCGGTCACCGATTCCGATGTCTTCGCCGCCGACCAGTTATTCGCTACCCTCGACCCGACCTTGCGCCGACTCGAACTCGACGACCTCGGGCCGATCGTGCTGGCCGACACCGTAGGCTTCATTCGCCACCTGCCGCATAAACTGGTCGAGGCATTTCGGGCTACGCTCGAAGAGTCGAGCAACTCCGACCTGCTGCTGCATGTGATCGATGCGCATGAGCCTGAGCGTATGGCCCAGATTGAACAGGTCATGGTGGTGCTCGGGGAGATCGGGGCACAAGACTTGCCGATCCTTGAGGTATACAACAAACTCGATTTGCTCGAGGGTGTTGAGCCGCAGATCCAGCGCGATGCCGATGGCAAACCGCAGCGGGTCTGGTTATCGGCCAAGGATGGTACCGGTCTTGACCTGCTCAAGCAGGCCGTGGCCGAACTGTTAGGCAGTGATTTGTTTGTTGGCACCTTGCGCTTGCCGCAACGTTTTGCTCGACTGCGTGCGCAGTTTTTCGAACTGGGTGCGGTGCAAAAAGAAGAACACGACGAAGAAGGCATCAGCTTGCTGGCCGTTCGCTTGCCACGGATCGAACTGAATCGACTCGTGAGCCGCGAAGGTCTGCAACCGATGGAATTCATCGAGCAACACACTTTGCAATAAAAGCCTGAGAAAGCGGTTGTGCCGCAGTGACAGGCATTCTGTAGCATTGGTCGGCGCGCCGTGGGTGCGTCTTTGCTTTATCAGATGGAGAGCGCTATGGCTTGGAATGAGCCGGGTGGCAACTCGAATAATCAGGATCCTTGGGGTGGCAAGCGCCGCAATAACGGCGACCGCAAGGGACCACCGGATCTCGACGAGGCCTTCCGAAAGCTGCAGGAAAGCCTGAACGGGTTGTTCGGTGGTGGTAAAAAACGCGGTGACGAGGGCGGTCGCCCGGGCAAGAGTGGCGGCTTCGGCGGCCTGCTCGGCATCGGCCTGGTCGTGCTGGCGGCTGTGTGGCTGTACAGCGCTGTCTACGTGGTCGACGAGCAGGAGCAAGCCGTAGTGCTGCGCTTCGGCAAATATTATGAAACCGTCGGCCCGGGCCTGAACATCTATTTCCCGCCGATCGATCGCAAGTACATGGAAAACGTCACGCGTGAGCGTGCCTATACCAAGCAGGGTCAAATGCTGACTGAAGACGAAAACATCGTCGAAGTGCCGCTGACCGTGCAGTACAAGATCAGCAACCTGCAAGACTTCGTACTGAACGTCGATCAGCCGGAAATCAGCCTGCAACATGCAACCGACAGTGCCTTGCGTCACGTGGTGGGTTCTACCGCCATGGATCAGGTGCTGACCGAAGGTCGTGAGTTGATGGCCAGCGAAATCAAGGAGCGTCTGCAACGCTTCCTCGATACCTACCGCACCGGTATCACCGTCACCCAGGTCAACGTACAGAGCGCAGCTGCACCGCGTGAAGTCCAGGAAGCCTTCGATGACGTGATCCGCGCCCGTGAAGACGAGCAGCGTTCGCGAAACCAGGCTGAAACCTACGCCAACGGTGTCGTGCCGGAAGCCCGTGGTCAGGCCCAGCGCATCCTCGAGGATGCCAACGGTTACCGCGACGAGACCGTCTCTCGCGCCAAGGGTGAGGCCGATCGCTTCACCAAGCTGGTGGCCGAGTATCGCAAGGCCCCTGAAGTCACCCGCCAGCGTCTGTATCTGGACACCATGCAGGAAATCTTCAGCAACACCAGCAAGGTTCTCGTGACCGGCAACAAGGATGGCCAGAACAATCTGCTCTACTTGCCGCTGGACAAGATGATCGACAGTGGTCGCAGCCCCGGCGCTCCGGTGACCGGTGCGGCAGCCAGCAGCAATGAAGTGAATGCGCGTGCGGCAGCTGATCTGCAGCAACAGCAAGCACGTACCAGGGAGAGTCGCTGATGAGCAATAAATCGCTGATCGCCCTTATTATCGGCGTCGTCGTGGCGATCGTTGCCTGGAACTGCTTCTACATCGTGGCTCAGACCGAGCGCGCGGTGATGCTGCAGTTCGGTCGCGTGGTCCAGGCCGATGTTCAGCCGGGCCTGCATGTGAAAGTGCCTTACGTGAACAAGGTGCGCAAATTCGACGCACGCCTGATGACACTGGATGCACCGACACAACGCTTCCTGACGCTGGAAAAGAAAGCCGTAATGGTCGATGCCTACGCCAAGTGGCGCGTGAAAGATGCCGAGCGCTTCTACACCGCGACTTCCGGCCTCAAGCAGATTGCCGACGAGCGTCTTTCCCGTCGTCTGGAATCGGGCCTGCGTGACCAGTTCGGTAAGCGCACCCTGCACGAAGTAGTGTCCGGTGAGCGTGATGCGCTGATGGCTGACATCACCAACTCGCTGAACAAGATGGCGGAAAAAGAGCTGGGCATCGAAGTTGTCGATGTCCGGGTCAAAACCATCGACCTGCCGAAGGAAGTGAACCGCAGCGTGTTCGAACGTATGAGCACCGAGCGTGAGCGTGAAGCTCGCGAGCACCGCGCCAAGGGTAACGAGCTGGCCGAAGGCATTCGTGCCGACGCCGACCGTCAACGCCGCGTGCTGCTGGCTGAAGCCTATCGTGAATCTGAAGAGGTTCGCGGTGACGGTGACGCCCAGGCTGCTGCTATCTACTCCAAGGCATACGGTCAGGATCAGGAGTTCTACGCGTTCTACCGTAGCCTGCGTGCCTACCGTGAAAGCTTCGCGAACAAATCCGACGTCATGGTCCTGGACCCGGGCAGCGACTTCTTCCGTTACCTGGAAAAAGCCAAGCCTTGATACGGCGTTGACCTGAATCATCCCCCGCCTGGCGGCTAAAACCTCGGGCGGGGTGATCCTTTGGGAAAACGTGTGTATGATGCGGCAGCCGGGAAATTCCCGGCTTTTTTGCGTCTGCACGTTTGATTGCTGTTTTTATGCAGGCACTCGAGTTGAATGACTCGACAGGTTTTTCGAGGAAAGTGGTTGGCGAAGCCGGTTTCAGGCTTTTCGCCCCGTTGTCCATGCGCGCGGTTTGTGTGCATGGGCCGATCATTTTCTGCTTCACTCAAGGCTCGCCCAAAGGCTTGTCGCCCGGATCATAGGGGAATGGCGTAATGGCAACGGTAGACCGCTGGCTGCTGCCAGATGGCATCGAAGAAGTACTGCCACCAGAAGCTGCGCGCATCGAAATAGCGCGTCGCCAGGTGTTGGATCTGTTCCAGAGCTGGGGTTACGAGTTTGTCGTGACTCCCCATATCGAGTACCTGGAATCCCTGCTGACTGGTGCGGGCTCAGACCTCGATCTGCGTACCTTCAAGGTCATCGACCCGCAGTCGGGCCGGCAGATGGGGTTCCGTGCCGACATCACGCCGCAAGTGGCGCGCATCGATGCGCATACCCTGCGTCGCGAAGGGCCGAGCCGTCTGTGTTATGCCGGCAGCGTGCTGCATGCTCAACCGCGTGCCTTGTCGTCCTCGCGCAGCCCGATTCAACTGGGCGCCGAGTTGTACGGCGATGCCAGCCCGAGCAGCGACGTGGAAGTCATCAGCCTGATGCTGGCCATGCTGCAACTGGCCGATGTGCCGGATGTGCACATGGACCTCGGCCATGTCGGCATCTATCGTGGCCTGGCCCGCGCCGCCGGTTTGTCCGGCGAAGTCGAGCAACAGTTGTTCGATGCGTTGCAACGTAAAGCCATCGACGAGGTCATTACCTTGACCGAAGGCCTGCCTGCCGATCTGTCGGGCATGCTGCGAGCGCTGGTCGACCTGTGTGGCGGTCGTGAGGTGCTCAGCGCAGCGCGTGAGCGTCTGGCCAATGCGCCGGCACCCGTGCTGGCGGCCCTGGACGATTTGCTGGCAATTGCCGAGCGTCTGTCCACGCGTTTCCCGGAATTACCGCTGTATTTCGACCTGGGCGAGTTGCGCGGCTACCACTACCACACCGGTGTAGTGTTCGCCGTGTTCGTACCGGGGGTTGGCCAGTCCATTGCTCAGGGCGGTCGTTACGACGACATCGGTGCCGACTTCGGTCGTGCCCGTCCGGCAACTGGTTTCTCTACCGATTTGAAAACCCTGGTGACCCTGGGGCGTGCTGAAATCGAGCTACCGTCTGGCGGTATCTGGATGCCTGACAGTACGGATGCAGCACTCTGGCAGCAGGTTTGCCAGTTGCGCAGTGAGGGTCAGCGTGTCGTTCAGGCATTGCCTGGGCAGCTTTTGGCCGCCGCCCGTGAAGCGGACTGCGACCGGCAATTGATTCAGCAGAACGGGCTTTGGCAAGTATTGCCGCTGGCTTCTTGAGTTTTCCTGCCGGCCGCCGCCGGCACCAAGTTTGCGCGAATGAGGACAAGTGTTATGGGTAAGAATGTCGTAGTCCTGGGCACCCAATGGGGTGATGAGGGCAAAGGCAAGATCGTTGATCTGCTGACCGAACATGCTGCCGCCGTAGTGCGCTACCAAGGTGGCCACAACGCTGGTCACACCCTGGTGATCGACGGCGAAAAAACCGTCTTGCACCTGATCCCGTCGGGCGTGCTGCGCGAAGGCGTGCAGTGCCTGATCGGTAACGGCGTGGTGGTTGCACCCGACGCCCTGCTGCGGGAAATCATCAAGCTGGAAGAGAAAGGCGTACCGGTACGCGAGCGCCTGCGTATCAGCCCGTCCTGCCCGCTGATCCTGTCCTACCACGTAGCGTTGGACCAGGCCCGTGAAAAGGCCCGTGGCGAGCTGAAAATCGGTACTACCGGTCGCGGCATCGGCCCGGCTTACGAAGACAAGGTTGCCCGTCGCGGTCTGCGCATCGGTGACCTGTTCCACCGCGAGCGTTTCGCCGCCAAGCTGGGCGAGTTGCTGGATTACCACAACTTCGTACTGGTCAATTACTACAAAGAACCGGCAATCGACTTCCAGAAAACACTCGACGAGTGCATGGAATACGCCGAGCTGCTCAAGCCGATGATGGTCGACGTCACCGCTGAACTGCACGAGCTGCGTCGCGCTGGCAAAGACATCATGTTCGAAGGCGCCCAAGGCTCCCTGCTGGACATCGACCACGGTACTTATCCGTACGTCACCAGCTCCAACACCACCGCGGGCGGCATCGCCACCGGTTCGGGTTTTGGCCCGATGTACCTGGATTACATCCTCGGCATCACCAAGGCTTACACCACTCGTGTGGGTTCGGGTCCGTTCCCGACTGAACTGTTTGACGACGTCGGTGCTTTCCTGGCCAAGCGTGGCCATGAGTTCGGCGCTACTACCGGCCGTGCCCGTCGTTGCGGCTGGTTCGACGCCGTCATCCTGCGTCGCGCCATCGACGTCAACAGCATTTCGGGCCTGTGCCTGACCAAGCTGGACGTGCTGGACGGTCTGGAAACCATCAATATCTGCGTGGGCTACAAGAACCAGGACGGTGCAGTGATCGATGCACCGACTGACGCCGATAGCTACGTTGGCCTGGAGCCGGTGTACGAGCAAATGCCAGGCTGGACCGAATCCACCGTCGGTGCCAAAACCCTGGAAGAGCTGCCTCAGGCTGCACGCAACTACATCAAACGCGTCGAAGAGTTGGTCGGTGCGCCGATCGACATTATTTCGACGGGCCCGGACCGCAACGAAACCATCGTTCTGCGTCACCCGTTCGCTTAATAAGTCGTTGATGTAAAACACAAAGGCCCCTTAATTGGGGCCTTTGTCGTTTATGCCCGTCGAACGGCATGACCTTTGCTGCGAACATCTAAAAAGCATCGTTTCTGACGTGCTATCAATTTGATGGCGTCAAAGCAGAGGGATTTTCAGTGTCGGCCGTTCTCTCACTGTTACAAAGCCGTCTCTTGCGGCCTGTGTTCGTTACCCTTGGTATCGCCCTTTTGGTGCAGGTGCTGGTGGCTGTCGCTCTGACCCGGAGCACAGTGACTGCGCTGGAAGCTGATTTGGGTGTGCGACTGGACGCCGACAGCCAAAAGCTCTCTGGTGAACTTGAGCAGGCAGGGCGTGAAGTCACGTCGAGCCTGGATAGCCTGTCCACCAGTACCCGTCAGCGCCTGACGGCCGGGCTGTCTTCGCGTCTGAAGGACGAGCAGGCGCAACTGCGTGCGACGCTGGAGAAGGACCTGAAGGATTCGGCCAACGATATGGCGCAGCTTCTGGCCTCGGTCGCACCCCGCGCCATGTGGGACAGCGACATCCCCACCCTTTCCGAATTCGCTCGCCGTGCCCAGCGCAATCCCAATGTGTTGTTCGTGGTCTACGACGACGCCACGGGCCAGCACCTGACGCGCTACCTCAACCGGGAGAACCCGATCAACAAGGCGCTTCTGGAAAAAGGCCAGGGCGAGCGGGCGCTGGACAAGGTACTGGATGCGGCGAAGAACGATCCGTCGGTCTACTACCTTGAAGCCTCGATCAATCCCAATGGGGTGGAGATCGGCAAGGTGTTGATGGGCGTCTCGACCGCCTCCGTGGAAACCGATGTGGCGGCGCTGGACAAGCGATTCTCGGCGCTGATCGCCAGCAGTGATCAACTGGTGGGTGACAGCCTCAAAGGCGCGGCGGCTGACAGCGCAGCGGCGATGCGCGGGCGTCTGCAATCGGCGCAGTCTACCGCCACTGAAATGAAAGCCAATACCACCACTGCCGTGCAGGAAGCTGCAGGGACTTTGCGCTGGCGCATCGGCATGGGCCTGGCGCTGGTAGGTTTTGGTGTGCTGCTGTTGCTGGCGGTGGTGCTGGGTCGTCGAGTGGTCAATCGCTTGAAGCTGCTGATCGCTGCCATGGATGACCTGGCGGCGGGTGAGGGCGATCTGACCAAGCGTGTGCAGATCAACAGCCAGGATGAGATTGGCGACATGGCCTCGGCGGTCAATCGCTTTGTGGATAAGTTGCAGCCGATCGTGCGGGAGGCAGGCGATGTGGCCCAGCGGACCGGCGTGGAAATCGGTGCCATGACCCTGCGCAATGCCGGCGCCGATGCCGCGGCGGGCATGCAGCGCGATGAAGTGGCCGAAAGCTTGCGCGCGTTGTCGCAAATGGCTGATGAAGCCCAGTCTGAAAGTCACGCCATGCAGGCCGCTTTGCAGCAGGTGGTGGGCATTCGTCAGGCTACGGATGAAAACACTCGGACCTCGGCGAAAGTTGGCAGTCTCATTGAGGCATTGGCCGGACAAGTCGACACCGGTGCGAAAGTCATCGAGCGCCTGGCGCAGCAGAGTGAGCAGATTGAAGTGGTGCTGACGGTGATTCACGGGATCGCCGAACAAACCAACTTGCTGGCGTTGAACGCGGCCATTGAGGCGGCGCGTGCCGGCGAGACCGGTCGCGGGTTTGCCGTGGTGGCGGATGAGGTGCGGGCACTGGCGAGCAAGACTCAGAGCTCAACCGGCGACATTCAGGCCCACATCGTTGCGTTGCAGCAAGGCGCGCGAGAGGCTGTTGCGGCAATCGGACAGGCCGGGCGTCAGGCCAGCGAAGGTTTGCTGGTGTTGCGCGACAGTGCGCGGTTGCAGCAGTCGGTGCAGGTGTCGGTCGAGCAGGTGCATGCGGCGATCGGTCTGGCGACACAGGCTGCGGCGCATCAGGCGCAAGGTGCGCAGGCCGTGCGTGGGCGGGTTGAGACCATTCATGCTCAGGCTGAGAAGGCTGCTCAGGCGGTGGTGGAAACCACGGCCAGTGGCAAGGTACTGGATGGCTTGGCGGCGCAATTGAAGGCGAGCCTGGGGCAGTTCCGGGCTTAAGTTTTGTATTGTTTGTGCGGACGCCATCGCGGGCAAGCCTGCTCCCACAGGTACTTCTGTGAACTCACAATTTTGTGCGTAACAGAAGACACTGTGGGAGCTGGCTTGCCCGCGATAGCGATCTCAGCGGCTCAAATACATTCGGGTCGTTAACAGGTAGACCGGCAATCCCGATACTAATATCAACAGCGCCGCATAAGGCGCCGCCGCTGCAAACTCCACATTCGCGGTATGCGCCCAGACTTCCGTCGCCAACGTATTCAGCCCGGTCGGACTCAGCAACAGCGTCGCCGTCAGCTCCTTCATCGCATCCAGAAACACTAATGCAAACGCGGCCCCCAAGGCAGGGAAGATGATCGGCAGCGTTACTCGACAAAACGCGCTGAAGGACGATGCTCCCAGCGTGCGTGCGGCCTCTTCCAGTTGCGGTGCTGCCTTGTTCAGCGCCGTACGAATCGGTGCCTGCGCCAGCGGCAGAAACAACAGCGCATAAGCAATCAGCAGCAGCGCGGAGGTCTGGTACAGCACCGGCACATAATGCAGGGCGAAATACACCAGAGTCAGCGCAATCACCAATCCCGGTAGCGCATGTAGCAGATACGGCAGGCGCTCGGCCCAGATTGCCAGTCGGCCTTTATGGCGCACCACCAACAATCCCACCGGTACCGCCAGCACCAGGCACAGCGCCGCACCACCGAGAGACAGCGCCAGAGACGACAACAACGCCTCGCTGATCGCGGCGACCGGGAACGCCGCCGACGAACCCACCATCAGCCAGTACGCCAGCATCCCCAGCGGAATGCCGCTGCCGATGATCGCCAGCAGCAGGCAGTAAAGCTGTCCGACAGTCGTCCATGGCCCCAGGCGAACCTGTTCCGCATGCCGCGCCGCGCCTTGACCGGTACGCACATGTCGGCCCTTGCCGCGCACGCGTAGCTCCAGCCATAGCAGCACCAGGCACAGCATCAGCAGTACCGCCGAGAGCATCGCTGCGTTAGCGTTGCTGAATTCCAGCTCGAACTGTTGGTAGATCGCTGTCGTGAAAGTCTGCAGCCCGATGATCGACAGCGCGCCGAACTCCACCAGCATGTGCAGCGCAATCAGCAGCGAACCGGCCAGCAGTGACGGCCAGAGCAAAGGCAGGGTGATTTTAAAGAACACGCCCCAGCGATTCTGCCCCAGGGTTCGTGCGGACTCCTCCAGGGACGGATCGAGATTGCGCAGGGTTGCCGCCACTGGCAGAAAAATCAGCGGGTATTTGGACAGGGTCATCACCAGAATCGCGCCGCCTAGCCCTTCGAAGTGAGCGCTCAGGGAGACCCAGGTGAAGCTGCTGACAAATGCCGGCACCGCGAACGGCAGGCACAGGATCACGCCCCATAGCCGTCGACCTGGCAGAGTGCTGCGTTCCAGCAACCAGGCGAGCGACAGGCCAATCACGCCGCAGGCCAGCGTGACGCCCACCATCAGCGCCAGCGTATTACGCAGCAGGCCAAGCACGTAAGGGCGCCACAACAGATGCAGCGCCTCGGCCCAGCCTGCTTGCCAGGTTTTGAGGCCGACATAAGCCAGTGGCAACAGGCTGAGCACCACCAGCAGCAAAACCGGCAGCAACAACCAGATCGACGGCCGCTTGCGCCGTGGCACGTAGCCCCCACGCAAGGCGGGGGCAGATAACGATGCGCTCATCAGTTCAGGCCAACGTCACGTTCCAGGTCCAGGGCTTCTTCGGCGTTGCCGAGATCGGCGGGCGTGACGTTCGGTGCTTGCAGTTCGCTGAACGGCTTGAGGCCGCGATCCGATTCCATGCCTTTGTGCAGCGGGTATTCGGCGGTGGTCTGGGTGATCACGCGCTGACCTTCTTCGCTGGCCATGTAGGCGAGGAATTGCTGGGCTTCTTTTGGATGTTTGCTGGATTTCAGTACAGCGGCGCTGGAAACAGTGATCAACCCACCGACGTCGCCGCCGGTAAAGTAATGCAGTTTCGAATCGAGCTGGCCTTTTTCACGCTGCAAGGCGAACCAGTAGTAATTGTTCACCAGTACGGTGGCGACTTCGCCGTTTTCCACAGCCTTCAGCGCGACCATGTTGTTGCTGTAGGTCTTGCCGAATGCACGCAGGCCGGTGAGCCATTCTTCGGCGGCGTCCATGCCGTGGACTTTAATGATCGCCACGGCCTGTTCCTGGAATGCGCCGCTGGTGGGCACGAAGCCGACTTTGCCTTGCCATTTCGGATCGGAGAACTCCATTACCGACTTGGGCAGGTCTTTTTCATCTATCAACTTGGGATTGAACGCAACCACGCGGACTCGCGCAGTGATACCGATCCAGGTGCCGTTGCCGGCGACGTAGTCCTTTGGCAGAACGGCGAGGGTGGCGGCGTCGGTTTTCGCCAGCAGGCCTTGTTCGCCGAGTTTGTTCAGTGGTGGGGATTCTTCGGTGTAGATCACGTCGGCGGGGGAGCGATCACCTTCTTCGACGATCTGGCTGGCGAGCTGGTTGCTGCTGCCCTTGCGCACATTGACGTGAATCCCGGTCTTGGCTTCGAAGGCTTTGGCGACGGCATCGCCGACTTCCTTGTGTTGACCGTTATAGAGTGTCAGGGAAACCGGATCGGCGGCTTGGGTGAGGGGAGTGGCGAGTGTCAGGCCGAGCAGGGTGATGGTCAGGCCGCGGCGCAGGGTATTTCGAAACATCATTCGCAGGGTTCCTCGCTGTCGCATTGCAAAAACTTGTAACAATGATAAACGATATTGTTTCTCATGTGCGTCTTGCGGGTCTGAGGAGTGTTTGCTAGAAGGGCGGGGGGCGAGTTTTTGTGGCGAGGGAGCTTGCTCCCGCTCGGCTGCGAAGCAGTCGTAAACCCTGAGAGTGCGGTGTAACTGTTGGAATGATGAGGAGCGCTTCGCACTCCAGCGGGAGCAAGCTCCCTCGCCACAGGGAAGTATTGGCTTGGGGTTTTCGAAAGCCAGAAACGCAAAAACCCGCTTTCGCGGGTTTCTGTGAAATTCAAGATCGTGACCTTGAATTTGAATTGGTGCCCAGAAGAAGACTCGAACTTCCACGACCTTGCGGTCACCAGCACCTGAAGCTGGCGTGTCTACCAATTTCACCATCTGGGCATAATCTTCAGCGTTGCCGCTGTTGATGTGGCGCACTATACGGAGAGCATTTTGATCTGTAAACCCCTGATTTAATTTTAATAAACCGGAAGCCTTAAATGCAAAAACCCGCTTTCGCGGGTTTTTGTGTGAGCCTTGAAATTGTTCTAATCTCAAGCTCGAAATTGGTGCCCAGAAGAAGACTCGAACTTCCACGACCTTGCGGTCACCAGCACCTGAAGCTGGCGTGTCTACCAATTTCACCATCTGGGCAGTATCGGCAGCGCGTGTGCGTCGTCGATGGCGCGCACTATACGGAGCGTCTTTTTAACTGTAAACCCCCGGCATCGAAAAAACCTGGAAAATTTCTCCAGTGGTATTCAAATCAGCTTTGCGATGTCGATAAAGGGCTTTAGATGGGCTGTCATAGCCTGAAATTTCCCGTTTCATTACGCCTATGCCAAACTAACCCGCATATAGACAAGGTGAAAACTCTCTAATGGCCGATTGGCAGTCCCTCGATCCCGAGGCCGCTCGTGAAGCGGAAAAATATGAAAACCCTATTCCTAGCCGCGAACTGATCCTTCAGCATCTTGCTGATCGAGGTTCGCCTGCTAACCGCGAGCAGCTGGTCGAAGAGTTTGGTCTGACCACAGAAGACCAGATCGAAGCCCTGCGTCGCCGCCTGCGCGCCATGGAGCGCGACGCTCAACTCATCTATACCCGTCGCGGCACTTATGCGCCGGTGGACAAGCTCGACCTGATCCTGGGCCGCATCAGCGGTCACCGTGACGGCTTCGGCTTTCTGGTCCCGGACGACGGCAGTGACGACCTGTTCATGAGCCCGGCGCAAATGCGTCTGGTGTTCGATGGCGACCGTGCCCTGGCGCGTGTTTCCGGCCTCGACCGTCGCGGTCGCCGTGAAGGCATGATCGTCGAAGTGGTGTCCCGTGCCCACGAGACCATCGTAGGTCGTTACTTCGAAGAGGGCGGTATCGGTTTCGTCGTCGCGGACAATCCGAAGATCCAGCAAGAAGTGCTGGTGACGCCGGGCCGTAACGCCAATGCCCAGATCGGTCAATTCGTCGAAGTGAAGATCACTCACTGGCCGACGCCACGCTTCCAGCCGCAAGGCGACGTGGTCGAAGTCGTGGGTAACTACATGGCGCCGGGCATGGAAATCGATGTCGCCCTGCGCACTTACGATATTCCTCACGTCTGGCCTGAAGCGGTGCTCAAGGAAGCCGCCAAGCTCAAGCCGGAAGTCGAAGAGAAAGACAAAGAGAAGCGCATCGACCTGCGTCACCTGCCGTTCGTGACCATCGACGGCGAAGATGCGCGCGACTTCGATGACGCGGTGTACTGCGAAGCCAAGCCAGGCAAACTGCGCCTGTTCTCCGGTGGCTGGAAGTTGTACGTGGCGATTGCCGACGTTTCCAGCTACGTGAAAATCGGTTCGGCGCTGGATAACGAATCCCAGGTTCGTGGCAACTCGGTGTACTTCCCCGAGCGCGTCGTGCCAATGCTGCCTGAGCAGCTGTCCAACGGCCTGTGCTCGCTGAACCCGCACGTCGATCGCCTGGCCATGGTCTGCGAGATGACCATCTCCAAATCCGGCGAAATGACCGACTACTGCTTCTACGAAGCGGTGATTCACTCCCACGCCCGCCTGACCTATAACAAGGTCAGTGCCATGCTGGAGACGCCGAAAGCTACCGAAGCGCGTCAGCTCCGTGGTGAGTACACCGACGTCCTGCCGCACCTCAAGCAGCTGTATGCGCTGTACAAGGTTCTGCTGGCGGCCCGTCACGTGCGTGGCGCGATTGATTTCGAAACGCAGGAAACCCGGATCATCTTCGGCTCCGAGCGCAAGATCGCCGAAATCCGTCCGACCGTTCGCAATGACGCCCACAAGCTGATCGAGGAATGCATGCTGGCGGCCAACGTGGCCACTGCCGAATTCCTGAAGAAGCACGAAATCCCTGCGCTGTATCGCGTTCACGACGGCCCGCCACCGGAGCGTCTGGAAAAACTGCGCGCCTTCCTTGGCGAGCTCGGCCTGTCCCTGCACAAAGGCAAGGATGGTCCGTCGCCGAAGGATTACCAGGCTTTGCTGGCAGGCATCAAGGACCGTCCGGATTTCCACCTGATCCAGACCGTCATGCTGCGTTCGTTGAGCCAAGCGGTGTACAGCGCCGATAACCAGGGCCACTTCGGCCTGAATTACGAAGCCTATACCCACTTCACTTCGCCGATTCGCCGCTACCCGGACTTGCTCACGCACCGGGCGATCCGCAGCGTTATTCATTCGAAAATGGACACCCCGCACGTTCGCCGTGCCGGCGCGATGACCATTCCGAAAGCACGCATCTACCCGTACGACGAAGCGATCCTGGAGCAGCTCGGCGAGCAATGCTCGATGAGCGAACGCCGGGCCGACGAAGCGACCCGCGATGTCGTGAACTGGCTCAAGTGCGAGTTCATGAAAGATCGTGTGGGCGAGTCGTTCCCGGGGGTGATCACTGCCGTGACCGGTTTCGGTCTGTTCGTCGAACTGACCGATATTTACGTCGAGGGCCTGGTGCACGTCACCGCGCTGCCGGGCGATTACTACCACTTCGATCCTGTACACCACCGCCTCGCCGGTGAGCGTACCGGTCGCAGCTTCCGCCTTGGCGACACCGTTGAAGTTCGCGTCATGCGCGTCGACCTCGACGAGCGCAAGATCGACTTCGAGATGGCTGAAAAAACCATCAGCGCGCCAATCGGCCGCAAGAAGCGTGGCACTGAAACCGCTGCTCCGGCTGCCCCTTCTACAAAAACAGCCGCAGAACCGGCACCGGCGAAAACCGGCCGTCGTCCTGCCAAGGAAAAGGCTGTCGAAGCCTATCGCCCGAGCGATGCCGCGGCAAAAAATGCCGAGTTGCGCAAAAGTCGTGAATTGAAACAGGCGTTGCTGTCTGAAGCGAAAAGCGGCGGTAAAGCGGCGTCTGGGGGAAAGACCGGGCGGTCGGCGCCTGACAAGGCCTCCGGCGGCAAGCCAGCGAAACCGAGCAAACACCGTAAAGGCCCGCCAAAAGCGGGTTCCGCTCCAGCCGCCAGAAGCGGCGGGGCGCGCAAACCTAAGGCCAAGTCATGAGTCAGTTGGAAAAGATCTATGGCGTGCACGCTGTAGAAGCGTTGCTGCGTCACCACCCAAAACGCGTCAAGCAGATCTGGCTGGCCGAAGGCCGCAGTGATCCGCGGGTGCAGACGCTGATCGAACTCGCTGCCGAAAATCGCGTATCGGTCGGTCAGGCTGAGCGTCGTGAGCTGGATGCGTGGGTAGATGGCGTGCATCAGGGCGTGGTCGCGGACGTGAGTCCGAGTCAGGTCTGGGGCGAAGCGATGCTTGACGAATTGCTCGATCGTACCGAAGGCGCGCCGCTGTTGCTGGTGCTCGACGGCGTGACCGATCCGCACAACCTCGGTGCTTGCCTGCGTTCTGCCGATGCGGCGGGCGCGCTGGCGGTGATCGTGCCGAAGGACAAGTCAGCCACGCTGACCCCAACGGTGCGTAAAGTGGCTTGCGGCGCGGCAGAAGTGATTCCGTTGGTGGCGGTAACCAACCTGGCGCGCACCCTGGAAAAACTCAAGCAGCGTGGCTTGTGGGTCGTCGGTACGGCGGGCGAGGCTGAGCAGGATCTGTATCAGCAAGACCTGACCGGCCCGACCATCCTGATCATGGGCGCGGAAGGCAGCGGAATGCGCCGCCTGACTCGCGATCTTTGCGATTACCTGGTGCGTCTGCCAATGGCGGGCAGTGTCAGCAGTCTCAACGTGTCCGTGGCGACTGGCGTGTGCCTGTTCGAGGCCCTGCGCCAGCGTGGCGCCAAGGCCAAGGTTGCTGCCAAGAAGTCCTGATTCAGCGGTAAACCTCTCCTGTGGGAGCTAGCCTGCTAGCGATGGCGGAGTAGCATTCAGCATCAATGTTGAATGTTATTTCCTCATCGCTAGCAGGCTAGCTCCCACAGTGGTTTGTGTTTTGGGCAAATAATCGTGGTTGTTCAAATAATCACCAATTGCCTTGCGCCTCTCTTGTCCCTTCTCTACAATTGCGCCCCTTGCTGTGACGGCAGGCACGCATGTGTCTATCGCAAGCAAGTCCATAAGTGTCATTCACTCCTTGTCTGACCGCTTTTGAGCGGCAGGCTACAACCCGTAAGGAGCATTCATGCGTCATTACGAAATCATCTTTTTGGTCCACCCGGATCAAAGCGAGCAAGTCGGCGGCATGGTTGAGCGTTACACCAAGCTGATCGAAGAAGACGGCGGCAAAATCCACCGTCTGGAAGATTGGGGCCGTCGTCAACTGGCCTACGCAATCAACAATGTTCACAAGGCTCACTACGTGATGCTGAACGTTGAATGCACTGGCAAGGCCCTGGCCGAGCTGGAAGACAACTTCCGCTACAACGATGCAGTGATCCGTAACCTGGTCATCCGTCGCGAAGAAGCCGTTACCGGCCAATCCGAGATGCTCAAGGCTGAAGAAAACCGCAGTGAGCGCCGTGAGCGTCGCGACCGTCCTGAGCACTCCGACGCCGAAGGCGTTGATGGTGATGACAGCGACGCCAGCGATAACGCTGACGAGTAATCCACGGACCTTTTGAGGAGCCTATTACATGGCACGTTTCTTCCGTCGTCGTAAATTCTGCCGCTTCACCGCTGAAGACGTGAAAGAGATCGATTACAAAGATCTCAACACTCTGAAAGCTTACGTATCCGAGACCGGCAAAATCGTTCCAAGCCGCATCACCGGTACCAAAGCTCGTTATCAGCGTCAGCTGGCCACCGCTATCAAGCGCGCCCGCTTCCTGGCCCTGCTGGCCTACACCGACAGCCACGGCCGCTGAGACCGGGCAGTCGACACGTAGCAAAGGATTGAATGCATGCGCGCCTTAGCTGAGTTCATCATGCGCGGCCGTATGCAGGCCACTCTGGTAGTGGCCGGATGCGCAACGTTGCCGTTGTTGTATTGGTTGGGTGCTGCCGCCGGATGCCTTGTGCTCCTGCGGCGCGGATTGAAGGACGCCTTGGGCGTTCTTGCTCTGGGACTGCTGCCGGCGTTGATCTGGTGGCTTTACTCCGACGACCCACGGGCACTTCTGGTGCTGCTGGGGTCTTCGAGCCTTGCGTTGGTTTTGCGCGCAAGCGAGTCCTGGAACCGCGTGCTGCTGGTCAGCATAGCGATGGGGTTGGTGTTTTCAGTGGTGCTGGGGGCGGCTTTTGCGCCCCAGATCGAGATGCTGGCGCAGGCTTTGATAAAAGTCATGCCGTCGCTACTCGGTGATGTCTATCAGCAATTGTCGGTAGACGAGCAAGCGCGTTTCGCGTCCCTGATTGCACCGGTCCTGACCGGCCTGATTGCGGCCTTGTTGCAAATCGTCAGTGTGCTGAGCCTGATTGTCGGGCGCTACTGGCAGGCGTTGTTGTACAACCCGGGTGGTTTTGGTCGCGAGTTTCGCGCCATCCGAATCCCGCTTTTACCGGCGATGTTGCTGCTGGTGTTGATGCTTCTGGGGCCTAACTTAGGCTCGCAGATGGCCATGTTGACACCGTTGTGCAGCGTACCGCTGGTGTTCGCCGGGCTGGCCCTGATTCACGGGCTGGTGGCGCAAAAGCGACTGGCCAAATTCTGGCTGGTGGGGTTGTACGTCACGCTGTTGCTGTTCATGCAACTGATCTATCCGTTGCTGGTGGTCTTGGCCATCGTCGACAGCCTGATTGATTTTCGCGGTCGTTCGGCACCGAAAGATGCCGATAACGCGAACGGTGAAGGTTAAAAGTTAAGAGGATTTTCACATGCAACTGATCCTTCTGGAAAAAGTCACCAACCTGGGCAACCTGGGTGACAAAGTGAACGTAAAGGCTGGTTACGGTCGTAACTACCTGCTGCCTTACGGCAAAGCTACCGCTGCGACCGCTGCCAACCTGGCTGCGTTCGAAGAGCGTCGCGCTGAGCTGGAAAAAGCCGCAGCAGACCGTAAAACTTCGGCTGAAAGCCGTGCCGCCCAACTGGCTGAGCTGGAAGTGACTATCACTGCCACCGCTGGTGACGAAGGCAAGCTGTTCGGTTCGATCGGCACCCACGACATCGCTGATGCACTGACCGCCTCTGGCGTTGAAGTTGCAAAAAGCGAAGTTCGTCTGCCGAACGGCACCATCCGCAACGTAGGCGAATTCGACGTAGCCGTGCACCTGCACGCCGAAGTTGAAGCCACCGTACGCGTTGTCGTGGTAGCAGCTTAAGCAGCACTTGTCGGCTGGCACCCTCGGGTGCTTGCCGGTAACATCGGGCACGATCCTGTTTACAGGTCGTGCCCTTTGTCTTTCTGCGGTTCCTGATTTTCTACAAACTAATTCCAAGTGGCCATGAACGATATTTCCGCTCCCGAGCAATACGATCTGCAAACCGCTGCCCTGAAGGTGCCGCCGCATTCCATCGAGGCCGAACAGGCTGTGCTCGGTGGTTTGATGCTGGACAACAACGCCTGGGAACGCGTGTTGGATCAAGTCTCCGACGGCGATTTCTATCGGCATGACCACCGTTTGATCTTCCGCGCGATCGCCAAGCTCGCCGACCAGAACTCCCCCATCGACGTCGTGACCCTCGCCGAGCAATTGGACAAGGAAGGTCAGACCTCGCAAGTCGGTGGTCTCGGCTACCTGGGTGAGTTGGCGAAAAACACGCCGTCCGTCGCCAACATCAAGGCCTATGCCCAGATCGTTCGTGCGCGGGCGACCTTACGGCAACTGATCGGCATCGCCACCGAAATTGCCGACAGCGCTTTCAACCCGGAAGGCCGAACGGCTGAAGAGATTCTCGACGAAGCTGAGCGGCAGATCTTCCAGATCGCCGAGGCCCGGCCAAAAACCGGCGGCCCGGTGAGCGTGAATGACCTGCTGACCAAGGCTATTGACCGCATCGACACGTTGTTCAACACCGACAACGCCATCACCGGCCTGTCCACCGGTTACACCGACCTCGACGAGAAGACCAGCGGCTTGCAGCCTTCCGACCTGATCATCGTCGCCGGCCGTCCGTCCATGGGTAAAACCACCTTTGCGATGAACCTGGTGGAAAACGCCGTGTTGCGCAGCGACAAGTGCGTACTGGTTTACTCGCTGGAGATGCCAGGCGAATCGCTGATCATGCGTATGCTTTCGTCCCTTGGGCGTATCGACCAGACCAAGGTCCGGGCCGGTCGCCTGGACGACGACGATTGGCCGCGCCTGACCTCGGCGGTCAACTTGCTGAACGATCGCAAGCTGTTCATCGACGACACGGCTGGTATCAGCCCCTCGGAGATGCGCGCGCGGACCCGGCGTCTGGTGCGTGAGCACGGCGACATCGCCCTGATCATGATCGACTACCTGCAGTTGATGCAGATTCCAGGTTCCGGCGGCGACAACCGGACCAACGAGATTTCCGAGATCTCCCGTTCCTTGAAAGCCCTCGCCAAGGAATTCAACTGCCCGGTGGTGGCGCTGTCCCAGCTCAACCGCTCCCTGGAGCAACGACCGAACAAACGCCCGATCAACTCCGACCTCCGGGAATCCGGAGCGATCGAGCAGGATGCTGACGTGATCATGTTCGTGTACCGGGATGAGGTGTACCACCCGGAAACCGAGCATAAAGGCATCGCCGAGATCATCATCGGCAAACAGCGGAACGGCCCGATCGGCACGTCACGACTGGCGTTCATCGGTAAGTACACCCGCTTCGAAAACCTGGCGCCGGGCAGCTACAATTTCGACGACGAGTAACCCGATAGAACCTGTGGCGAGGGAGCTTGCTCCCGCTCGACTGCGCAGCAGTCGCAAAGCTGAGAAATGCAGTCCGTCTGGAAAAATTCGGTCGCAGGTTTTGGGGCCGCTTCGCTGCCCAGCGGGAGCAAGCTCCCTCGCCACAGGGGTTGCGCCTGATCTCAGGATCTTTGTGCGAAACGGTCGCCGCAATTTCCGACCATAGCCGTCGGAATTGATCAAATTTTGTGCTATATTCCGCGCCCGCGAAATTCAATGAAAGCCAACACCGGTTATCGACATGCAAGCAGCCAAGCCGTTATTTGACTATCCCAAGTACTGGGCCGAATGTTTCGGGCCAGCGCCATTCCTGCCGATGAGCAGGGAGGAGATGGATCAGCTTGGCTGGGATTCCTGTGACATCATCATCGTCACCGGTGATGCCTACGTTGACCACCCGTCGTTCGGCATGGCAATCATCGGCCGGCTGCTGGAGGCCCAGGGCTTCCGCGTCGGGATCATTGCGCAGCCGAACTGGCAGTCCAAAGACGACTTCATGAAGCTCGGCGAGCCAAACCTGTTCTTCGGCGTCGCGGCCGGCAACATGGACTCGATGATCAACCGCTACACCGCCGACAAGAAAATCCGCTCCGACGACGCCTACACCCCCGGCGGCCTGGCGGGCAAACGTCCGGACCGCGCGAGCCTGGTTTACAGCCAACGCTGCAAGGAAGCCTACAAGCACGTGCCGATCGTGCTCGGTGGCATCGAAGCCTCCCTGCGCCGCATCGCCCACTACGATTACTGGCAGGACCGGGTGCGCAACTCGATCCTGATCGACGCTTGCGCCGATATCCTGCTCTACGGCAACGCCGAGCGTGCGATTGTCGAAGTCGCCCAGCGTCTGTCGTTCGGTCACAAGATCGAAGACATCACCGATGTGCGTGGCACCGCGTTCATTCGTCGTGACACGCCAAAAGACTGGTTCGAGATCGACTCCACGCGCATTGACCGTCCGGGCAAGGTCGACAAGATCATCAACCCGTACGTGAACACCCAAGACACCCAGGCTTGTGCCATCGAGCAGGAAAAGGGGCCGGTTGAAGACCCGAACGAAGCGAAGGTCGTGCAATTGCTGCCGAACCCGCGCCTTACCCGCGAGAAAACGGTCATCCGTTTGCCGTCGATGGAAAAAGTCCGTGGCGACTCGGTGCTCTACGCCCACGCCAACCGCGTGCTTCACCTGGAAACCAACCCGGGCAACGCCCGTGCGCTGGTGCAGAAGCATGGCGAAGTGGACGTCTGGTTCAACCCGCCTCCGATTCCGATGACCACCGAAGAAATGGACTACGTGTTCGGCATGCCTTACGCACGGGTTCCGCACCCGGCGTATGGCAAGGAAAAGATTCCTGCCTACGACATGATCCGCTTCTCGGTGAACATCATGCGCGGCTGCTTCGGTGGCTGTACGTTCTGCTCGATCACCGAGCACGAAGGCCGGATCATCCAGAACCGTTCCGAAGAATCGATCATTCGCGAAATCGAAGAGATCCGCGACAAGGTGCCAGGCTTCACCGGGGTGATTTCCGACCTCGGCGGCCCGACCGCGAACATGTACCGCATCGCCTGCAAGAGCCCGGTCATCGAATCCGCGTGCCGCAAGCCGTCCTGCGTGTTCCCGGGCATCTGTGAAAACCTCAACACCGATCACTCGTCGCTGATCCAGCTCTATCGCAGCGCCCGTGCCTTGCCGGGTGTGAAGAAGATCCTGATCGCATCCGGCCTGCGTTACGACCTCGCGGTCGAGTCGCCGGAATACGTCAAGGAACTGGTAACTCACCACGTCGGTGGTTACCTGAAGATCGCCCCGGAACACACCGAGGAAGGTCCGCTCAACCAGATGATGAAACCGGGCATCGGCAGCTATGACAAGTTCAAGCGCATGTTCGAGAAGTACACCAAGGAAGCCGGGAAAGAGCAGTACCTGATTCCGTACTTCATCGCCGCTCACCCGGGCACCACCGACGAAGACATGATGAACCTGGCCCTGTGGCTCAAGGGCAATGGTTTCCGTGCCGACCAGGTGCAGGCGTTCTACCCGTCGCCGATGGCTACCGCTACCGCGATGTACCATTCGGGCAAGAACCCGTTGCGCAAGGTCACTTACAAGAGTGACGGCGTGACCATCGTCAAGAGCGAAGAACAGCGTCGCCTGCACAAGGCGTTCTTGCGTTATCACGACCCGAAAGGCTGGCCGATGCTGCGCGAAGCGTTGACCCGCATGGGCCGCGCCGACCTGATCGGGCCGGGCAAGAACCAGTTGATCCCGCTGCATCAGCCGGCGACCGACAGCTACCAGAGCGCCCGTCGCAAGAACTCGACACCGGCCGGCAGCCATAAAGTGGCAGGGGAAAAGACCACCAAGATCCTGACCCAGCACACCGGCCTGCCACCGCGTGCCAGTGATGGCGGTAACCCGTGGGACAAGCGTGAACAGGCCAAGGCTGCGGCATTCGCCCGCAACCAGCAGGCGGCCAAGGAGCGCAAGGACGCGGCCAAAGGCAAGGGGCCTAAACCGGCCCGCAAGCCAGTCGTGCCGCGTTAATCTGCGTGCCAAATCGCAAAACGCCAGCCTCAGTGCTGGCGTTTTGTTTTCTAGCGAGTGTGCGGCCTGTTTGCTAAGGTGACGCGCACTTCAATGGCTGCCCGGGAAACTGATTTCCCTATACGACGCCAAACCCTGTGGGAGCCGGGCTTGCTCGCGATGATGGCGGCACAGGCAATAAAGATCTCTCCCCCCCGATCTTCAAGGACGATTCACATGAGCAACCCCTTACCGGGCATCGGCATGGATTACAGCCCCTCCCGGTTCATGGCCCGCCAACGCATCGAAAGCCTGATCAACTTGCCACGCCTGTTCGCCGCCATCGACGCCGACCCCGGAATCGTCGGCGCGGGCGTGGTGTACGTCGACGCCGAGTTCAACGTAGTGACCCTGCGCGAGTTCAAGCCGATTTGCAGCATCAAGCCCAAGCGAATCATTTTGCGCGAGGCGCAGAAGTACATTGCGCCGGCTCAATTCGCTGATCAGGTGCAGAACAATCCGCGGGAATCGCGATTGGTAGCAGAGGCAGTGAATACCACACTGTCGTGCGCCGGGGCGGTGATCAGTTGGGCTGTCATTGCCAGCGGAACGATCCTGGTTCCGTTCAGCGCGGGTGCGAGTTCGGTCGTTGTAGCTATTGCTTATACCGCCGCCGGTGCAAGCAGTCTTCAGTGCCTCAATGGCATCGCACGAACCACCCTTGAAGTGGCCAAACCTGAAGTGAACGATTGGCTGGACAGCGAGGCGTGGTACCAGAATGCATCTATCGGGTTGGATGCCGCTTCACTGGTGGGTGTTGGGGCATCTGCTCTGACCACCATCAAGCTGGTCAGGGTCGCCAAAGCTACTACTGGGAAAAGCCTGCGCGATGTACTTCGTGGGCTGAACAGGCAGGAACGGGCGAAGCTGACCAAGGAACTTCTGAGCATCAATGATCCAAGGTTGACATCGAAATGTTGAAATTGAAGCAATTGGCGGGAGAACTGCCTAAGCGCTTCACGCCAACTCAACTCAAGCATGGCACGGTTACCCAGATCAAAGATTCGTTAGGGGCTGCGATCGGCCTTACTGGAAGTGCGTTGTCAGGCAATGTCAAAACTGTTGCGATCGGCCTGTATGAGGAGATCGACGAGTGAGCGAACAACTAACACTCAAGGCATTTTTCAGACGTTACTTTCTGGCATTTCTTGGCGGTATTTTTGCCGCCTACTTTTCACTCGCCTTTGCAGTTGCACTGTCGTTCGTCACCTATTTCCAGAATGCGCCGCTTGCTGACAGCGGGTTGCACATTTTTCTGGCAGGCGCAGCACTGACGCTTCTGGTTGTTCATAGCAATTTCATGATTGTGCGTGGAAGGCCGTGGTGGGTGTGGGTGGTGGTCGGGGTTTTGGTGGCATGCCTGCTGTTCGTATTGCCGATGATCTATTACGCCCCCCCCAGAGCCATTTATGTGTTGGCCTTGCTGTCCCCTTTACTGGGGCTGCTTTTTCTCAATAGCAACGGACAACGAGAAATGCGAAGCAAGCTGGTGGATATTCGCCATGAGCGAGAGCGCATGAAACAGAGCTTCAAGGCATCGCGCCGCCGTTAAGTCGACTCGCCCATCGATCCGCCACATTTATGTGCGCCCCTGTGCACACGAAAGCGAGCAATGCGCGCTTTTAGTGCTCTACTGCCTTGAGTAACCGAAGAAAGGGTCAGACCTGCCGGTATGGCATAAGTCTTGCGCCGCTTTCGATAACGTCCAGGCTCGCAGGAGGCACGCCGTGTCGATTCATGTCGCATTGCATCACGTCACGCATTACCGCTACGACCGCGCCGTCGAGCTCGGTCCGCAGATCGTTCGCCTGCGCCCGGCTGCCCACAGCCGCACGCGGATACTGTCCTATGCGCTGAAAGTCTCGCCCGAGCAGCATTTCATCAACTGGCAGCAGGATCCCCAGGGCAACTACCTGGCGCGGTTGGTGTTCCCGGAGAAAACCGATGAGCTGCGGATCGAGGTCGACTTGCTGGCGGAGATGGCGGTCTTCAATCCGTTCGACTTCTTCCTCGAGCCCTACGCCGAAAAGATCCCATTCGCCTACGCCGCGGATGAGCGCAAAGAGCTGGCGCCGTACCTGGAAACCTTGCCCCTGACGCCGAAATTCAAGGCCTATCTGGATGGCATCGATCGCACGCCGCTACCCAGCGTGGATTTCCTGGTTGCGCTCAACCAGCGCCTCAGCGAAGACATCGGCTACCTGATTCGCATGGAGCCAGGCGTACAGACCCCGGAATACACCATCGAGCATGCCTCCGGTTCCTGTCGCGACTCCGCGTGGTTGCTGGTGCAATTGCTGCGCAACCTCGGCCTGGCGGCGCGTTTCGTGTCAGGTTACCTGATTCAGTTGACCGCCGATGTCAAAAGCCTCGACGGCCCCTCGGGCACCGAAGTGGACTTCACTGACCTGCACGCCTGGTGCGAGGTCTATTTGCCTGGTGCTGGCTGGATCGGCCTGGACGCAACCTCTGGGTTGTTTGCCGGTGAAGGGCACATTCCGTTGGCGTGTAGTCCTGATCCGTCCTCTGCGGCACCGATCAGTGGCTTGGTGGAACCGTGCGAGTGCGAATTTACCCACGAGATGTCCGTGGAACGGATTTGGGAAGCACCGCGGGTAACAAAACCCTACACCGAAGATCAATGGCTGGCGATTCAGGCATTGGGCCGGCAGATCGATGCCGACCTGCTCGAGGGCGATGTGCGCCTGACCATGGGTGGCGAGCCGACGTTCGTTTCCATCGATGATCCGGACGGTGCCGAATGGAATACCGCCGCGCTCGGCCCGAATAAACGTCGCCTGTCCGCCGAACTGTTCCAGCGCATGCGCAAGCATTACGCGCCCAAAGGCCTGGTGCATTTCGGTCAGGGCAAGTGGTACCCGGGCGAGCAACTGCCACGCTGGTCGCTGAACAGCTACTGGCGCCGCGATGGCGTGCCGATCTGGCACAACAGCGCGCTGATCGCCGATGAGCAGGAAGACTACGGTGCCGATGGCGAGTTGGCCGGGCGTTTTCTGGCGAGTGTCGCCGAACGCTTGAAAATTCCGACACGCTTTGTGTTCCCAGCCTACGAAGACAATTTCTATTACCTCTGGCGCGAAGGCGCTTTGCCGCAGAACGTCACCGCCGAAGACTCACGGCTGGAAGAACCTTTGGAGCGGGCGCGCCTGCGCAAAGTCTTCAGTCAGGGCCTGGACAAGGTGATTGGCCAGGTCCTGCCGCTGGCGCGCACCGCCAAGGGCGATCAGTGGCAGAGCGGTCGCTGGTATCTGCGGGAAGAGCATTGCCGATTGGTGCCGGGGGATTCGCCGCTGGGGTATCGCTTGCCACTCGGTTCGCAGCCCTGGGTGAAGGCAGCGGAGTATCCGTTCATTCACCCGGTCGACCCGAATCAGGATTTCCCTGAGCTGCCGGGCACCGACCAGCTACAGAATCACGCTCAACCGCAAACCGCCGACGAGCGTGCGCCAAAGATCGACGAGTCCGCCGACTGGCTGACCCGCACCGCCTTCTGCGCCGAAGCGCGAGAAGGCCGGTTGTACCTGTTCATGCCGCCACTGGAGCGGGTCGAGGACTATCTGGAACTGGTCACCGCCATCGAAGCCACCGCCGAGGAGCTGCATTGCCCGGTGTTGCTGGAAGGCTATGAACCGCCGAGCGATCCGCGCCTGAGCAACTTTCGCATTACTCCGGATCCGGGCGTGATCGAGGTCAACGTCCAGCCGTCCGCCACCTGGGATGAGTTGGTGGAGCGCACCGAGTTTCTTTATGAAGAGGCGCGCCAGACTCGACTGACCACCGAGAAGTTCATGATCGACGGCCGGCACACCGGCACCGGCGGTGGCAACCATTTCGTCTTGGGTGGCGCGACCCCGGCTGACTCACCGTTTCTGCGCCGTCCGGATCTGCTGCGCAGCCTGATCAGCTACTGGCACAACCATCCGTCCTTGTCCTACCTGTTTTCCGGATTGTTCATCGGCCCGACGTCCCAGGCGCCGCGCGTCGATGAAGCGCGCAACGATTCGCTGTATGAGCTGGAAATCGCCTTCGCACAGATGCCGAAGCCGGGCGAGGAGTGTCCACCCTGGCTGGTGGATCGCTTGCTGCGCAATTTGCTGATCGACGTGACCGGCAACACCCACCGCGCCGAGTTTTGCATCGACAAACTCTATTCGCCGGACGGCGCCACCGGGCGCCTCGGGTTACTGGAACTGCGAGCCTTTGAAATGCCGCCCCATGCGCGCATGAGCCTGGCTCAGCAATTGTTGCTGCGGGCGCTGGTGGCACGGTTCTGGCGCGAGCCTTATGCACCGCCGAAACTGGCGCGTTGGGGCACAGAGCTGCACGACCGGTTCCTGTTGCCGCACTTTATCGAGCAGGATTTCGCTGACGTCATCGTCGACCTCAATGCCGCCGGTTACCCCGTGCGGGCCGAGTGGTTCGCGGCGCATCTGGAATTCCGTTTCCCCAAGGTCGGCGACTATGCCGTCAGCGGCATCCAACTGGAATTGCGTCAGGCGCTGGAGCCTTGGCATGTACTGGGCGAGGAAGGCGCGGCGGGTGGCACGGTGCGTTACGTGGATTCGTCGCTGGAGCGTTTGCAGGTCAAACTCAGCGGTCTGCCGCCCCAGCGTTATCTGCTGACCTGCAACGGCATCCCGGTGCCATTGCAACCCACGGGTCGGGTCGGTGAGTTCGTCGCCGGCGTACGCTTTCGCGCCTGGCAACCGGCCAATTGCCTGCAACCGACCATCCCGGTCCACGCGCCGCTGGTGTTCGACTTGCTCGACACCTGGATGGGGCGTTCGCTGGGCGGTTGTCAGTACCACGTCGCCCACCCGGGCGGGCGCAACTACGACAGCCTGCCGGTGAACGCCAATGAAGCCGAGAGCCGGCGGATGGCGCGTTTCTTCCGTCTCGGACACACGCCAGGGAAACTTCCTATACCGAATCTGGAAATTAACGACGAGCTGCCGATGACTCTCGATTTGCGACGTTTCTAAACCGTACGCGACGCTCGGATTTTTCGTATATCCGGGCGTCATGAGCCTGCGTTAGTCTGACCGTTCTTTGCTGTCTGCCGAGCTTTCCATGCCTGACCTGCTTGACCGCTACCCGCTGACCGCGGGCACTTACCACGAACTGCTCGACGACAGCGGCGCCGTGCGCCCGCACTGGCGGCGGCTGTTCGATCAATTGCAACGCAGCACGCCAGCGCAACTGGTGCAGCGTCAGGCGCTGCTGACCCGACAGATCCAGGAAAACGGCGTGACCTATAACGTCTACGCCGACCCCAAGGGCGCTGACCGACCATGGGAGCTGGACCTGCTGCCTCATGTGATTGACGCCGATGAGTGGGAACAGTTATCGACCGGGATCGCCCAGCGGGCGCGCTTGCTCAATGCTGTGCTGGCGGATTTGTACGGCCCTCAGCGCTTGATCGCCGAAGGCCTGCTGCCGGCTGAGCTGGTGTTCGGTCACAACAACTTCCTGTGGCCCTGTCAGGGCATTTCGCCGCCCGACGGGGCCTTTTTGCATCTGTACGCCGTGGATCTGGCGCGCACCCCTGACGGTCGCTGGTGGGTGACGGCGGACCGGACTCAAGCGCCATCCGGTGCCGGTTACGCGCTGGAAAACCGCACCATCGTGTCCCGAGCCTTTCCCGAGCTGTACCGCGATTTGAAGGTTCAGCACCTGGCCGGATTCTTTCGCACGCTCCAGGAAACGCTCGCTCGTCAGGCGCCGAGCGATGACGAAGCGCCACTGGTGGTGCTACTGACGCCGGGGCGTTTCAACGAAAGCTATTTCGAACACCTGTACCTGGCTCGCCAGCTCGGATATCCGTTGGTGGAGGGCGGCGACCTGACCGTCCGGGATGCCACGGTCTACCTGAAAACCTTGAGCGGCCTGCGTCGGGTCCACGCGATCATGCGTCGGCTCGACGATGATTTCTGCGACCCGCTGGAGCTGCGCACCGATTCGGCCCTCGGCGTGCCAGGGCTGCTCGAAGCGGTGCGTCAGGGCCGGGTGCTGGTGGCCAACGCCCTCGGCAGCGGCGTGCTGGAGTCACCGGGGTTGCTGGGTTTCCTGCCGAAGATTAATCAGTATCTGTTCGGCGAAGAACTGATTCTGCCGTCCATCGCGACCTGGTGGTGCGGCGAAGCGCCGGTGCTGGCCCAGGCCCTCGAAAAACTGCCGGAGCTGTTGATCAAACCGGCGTTCCCGTCGCAAAGCTTCGCCCCGGTGTTTGGTCGTGACTTGAGTGAAAAACAGCGCCAGGCACTGGCCGAGCGCATGCAGGCACGGCCTTACGCCTATGTTGCGCAAGAATTGGCGCAACTGTCTCAGGCGCCGATCTGGCAGGCCGAAGGTGGTCAGTTGCAACCGCGGGCCATTGGCATGCGCGTGTATGCGGTGGCCAGTCGGGATGGCTATCGGGTACTGCCCGGCGGGCTGACCCGGGTTGCCGCCGAAGCCGACGCCGAAGTGGTGTCGATGCAGCGCGGCGGTGCAAGCAAGGACACTTGGGTGTTGGGCGATCGCCCGCCCAGCGGCGAACAATGGAAAGCCCAGCGCAATATTGGCGTTCACGATCTGGTGCGACGCGATCCGTATCTGCCATCGCGGGTGGTCGAGAACCTGTTCTGGTTCGGCCGTTACTGCGAGCGCTGCGATGACAGTGCACGACTGCTGCGGATCATGCTGGCGCGCTATGTCGATGGCGATGATCCGCAAGCCCTGGAGGCGGCAGTCAATCTCGGTGAACGCTTGAATCTGTTGCCGGAGGACGGCGAGTTGCCGGAGCGGTTGCTGGCGGCGCTGCTCGGCGATGACTGGCCGTTCAGCCTGCGCTCCAACCTGCAACGCTTGCAGTGGGCCGCTTCGCAAGTACGCGGCAAGCTCTCGCGAGAGAACTGGCAAGCGCTGGTGGAATTGCAGCGCGAGGCCATGGAACTGGAAACCGAAGAGCCGGATTTCGGCGAGCTGCTGGATTTCCTCAACCGACTGGTGATGTCGCTGGCGGCGCTGTCCGGTTTTGCCCTTGACGATATGACTCGGGACGAAGGTTGGCGTTTCCTGATGATCGGTCGGCGGATCGAACGGCTGCAGTTTCTCAGCGGCAGTCTGGCGGCGTTTCTGCGGGGCGCCGGGGCTTTCGATCAGGCCGGGCTGGAGTGGCTGCTGGAGTTGGGCAACAGCAGCATCACCTACCGCTCGCGGTATCTGGCGGTGGCGCAATTGATCCCGGTGCTGGACCTGTTGTTGCTCGACGAGCAGAACCCTCACGCGGTGTTGTTCCAGTTGAAACTGGTGACCCGCACGTTGAAACGCTTGAACGACGACTTTGGCGCGCCGCGCGAAACAGGTCTGCCGCAGTTGGTGGAGCGGTTGGCGCGCTTCGATCTGGGTTGCCTGGAAAACCCACTGTTTGGCGAGGCCAGTGTTCGCGCCGCCATAGAGGGGCTAGCCGATCTGTTGCAGGAGATCGCCGATGCCAGCGGACAAGTATCGGATCGCCTGGCCTTGCGCCATTTCGCCCATGTCGATGATGTCAGCCAACGTACGGTGTCCGTCTGATGAATGCCCGTTACCAGATTTTCCACGACACCCACTATCACTATGACAGCCCGGTGTCCCTGGCCCAGCAACTGGCGCACCTGTGGCCGCGGGCTTGCGTTTGGCAGCGCTGCACCGATCAGCAATTGCAGATCAGTCCCGATCCGACCTCGCGCCGGGATGAGCTGGACGTGTTTGGTAATCCGCTGACCCGGTTGGCATTCGAGCGGCCGCACGATGAGTTGCTGGTCAATGCCAGCCTGACGGTCGAAGTGCTGGCCCGGCCATCGTTGGATTTCAATCAATCGCCGGCCTGGGAAGAGACCTGCAACGCACTGACCTACAGCAGTCAGCCGCTCTCTCCTGAACTGCTGGAAGCCTGTCGTTACCGGTTCGAATCACCTTACGTGCACTTGAAGCGCAACTTCGTCGAGTTCTCCGAAAGTTGCTTTCCTCCTGGCCGGCCATTGCTGCTGGGAGTTCAGGCGTTGATGGAGAAGATTTTCAGCGAATTCACCTTCGACGCCGAAGCGACCCAAGTGGCAACGCCGCTGGTGGAAGTGCTGGAGAGGCGGCGCGGGGTTTGTCAGGACTTTGCGCATCTGATGCTCGCTTGTGTGCGCTCCCGGGGATTGGCGGCGCGGTACATCAGCGGTTACCTGCTGACCCAGCCACCACCGGGCCAGCCACGGCTGATCGGCGCCGATGCGTCTCATGCCTGGGTGTCGGTGTTTTGCCCAGTGCTGGGCTGGGTGGATTTCGACCCGACCAACAATGTGCAGCCGGCGCTGGAGCACATCACCCTGGCCTGGGGCCGGGATTTTTCCGATGTGTCGCCGTTGCGTGGGGTGATCCTGGGCGGTGGCAGCCACGATCCGGAGGTTCGTGTGACGGTAATGCCGTTGGAGTAACGAAAATCCAGTGTGGGAGCGGGCTTGCTCGCGAAAGCAGTCAGTCAGCCACTAGATGTTGGATGTGCCGCCGCCTTCGCGAGCAAGCCCGCTCCCACAGGGAATGTGCAATTTTTGGAGAGGGATTTCAGATGGGACTGTGAGGGTCAGCAACATCGTTGCTGACCCTGGACACAGATCCGGTGGGCCTGATCAGATCATCGGGCCCTGAGGGTCTCAGGCGTCGGGCGCCTGATCTTTCGGTGCTTCAGTTTCGTCTGTAGCCACTTCGCCTTCGGTATCCGGGTTCAGTGCTGCTGCTTCTTCTTCAGCTGTAGCTTTCTTGCGCTGAAGCTTTTCCTCTTTCTTCTGCTCCTTGGCCAAGTCTCTCTGACGTTTGGCGAAGGAATAATTAGGTTTAGCCATGGGCGATCCTCTGGGGTCGAAGGTGAGGTTGAGCGGCGCATATTCTGCCCTGTATCGGCACCGAGCCGTTAGCTGGGTTTTTGCTCGGTCCATTTTGGCGGCACCGAGGGTTGCCAGGCATCCAGTGCATCGAGCAGGGTTTGCGGCGATTCGCTCATTTGCAGCATGTCACGGTGCGCTTCGCGAACGAAGCCTTCGCCGACGATATGATCAAGAAAAGACGTCAACTTGCTGTAGAAACCGTTCACTTCCAGCAAACCCAGCGGTTTGCCGTGATAGCCGAGCTGGCCCCAGGTCCAGACTTCGAACAGCTCTTCCAGCGTGCCCAGGCCGCCGGGCAGAGCGATGAAGGCATCGCTGAGCTCGGCCATTCGCGCTTTGCGCGCATGCATGCCCTCGACCACTTCCAGGCGAGTCAGGCCGCTGTGGCCGATTTCCTTGTCCTTGAGGCTCTGCGGGATGATCCCGATTACTTCACCGCCGGCCGCCAGCGCGGCATCGGCAACGATCCCCATCAGCCCGACGGCGCCGCCGCCATAGACCAGAGTCAGCTTGCGCTCGGCCAACGCTCGCCCCAGGGCGACAGCGGCTTCACGATAGGCCGGGTTAGTGCCAGTGCTGGCACCGCAAAATACACAAACGGACGCTAAAGACATGCCTTACTCCATGGTCATCAGGGCCACAGAGTAAAGGCAGGCTTGTATCGTTCCAAGGGTTAAACCTCGCGTTTTGGTGTTTCACAGGTGCCACTGGCGCCGCAGGCGTAGGCGGCGAGCAAACTGCACAACAAGCTGTTGAAAGACATGACAGACGCTCCAGATGAGAGATGACGGCCCTGATGATAGGGCCGTGCCAGACGTCTGGCTGGTAGATTGTTTCGATGAGTGTCATAGCCCGAAAGTTGTATACAATTTTTGATTCAGGTCATAGGAACTTGCGAAGATTTCAGGCAGTCTTCTGTCCATTAGCACTTTTGTTAACCCTGCCTTGGAGATTCACCATGTTTGCCAAACTTGTTGCGGTATCCCTGCTGACACTGGCCAGCAGCCAATTGATGGCCGCCGAATGCAAGGTCACTGTCGACTCCACTGACCAGATGTCCTTCGATACCAAGGACATCACCATCGACAAGAGCTGCAAGACGTTCACCGTGGAATTGAAACATTCTGGCAGCCTGCCGAAAAACGTCATGGGTCATAACTGGGTGCTGAGCAAAGAAGCCGACATGCAGCCGATCGCCACTGACGGCCTGTCGGCTGGCATCGACAAGAACTACCTGAAAGAAGGTGATGCTCGCGTCATTGCTCACACCAAAGTCATCGGCGCGAAGGAAACCGACTCGGTGACATTCGATGTGTCGAAGCTCAATGCTGCTGAAAAATACGGTTTCTTCTGCTCGTTCCCAGGCCACATCTCGATGATGAAAGGTACGGTTACCCTGAAGTAATCGAATCAAGCGCATAAAAAAAGCGTCCGCTAGGGACGCTTTTTTTGTATCTGACGGTTGACCGCGTCATCGTTCTTCGCGGGCAAGCCTCGCTCCCACAGGATTTGCGTCGTGCCCATTACCGGCATCCGACACAAAATCTGTGGGAGCGTGGCTTGCCCGCGAAGGCGTCGGTACAGACGCCGACGTCCTTATGGCGCAAACGGCATCACGCGCTTGTGATGGGTCTTTTTGTACGTGTCGCAGATGATCTTGAACGCTTCCTCACGCACCGACTCACCATGCAGGAAGGCGTCGATCTCGGCGTAGGTCACGCCATGGGATGCTTCGTCCGGTTTGCCCGGCGACAGGTCTTCAAGGTCGGCGGTCGGGATTTTTTCCACCAGCGACTCCGGCGCGCCGAAGCTGCGGGCAATCGCCCGAACCTGATTTTTCACCAGGCCGCTCAGCGGTGCGAGGTCGCAGGCGCCGTCACCGAACTTAGTGAAAAACCCCATCACAGCTTCTGCCGCGTGATCGGTGCCGATCACCAGGCCATGAGCCGCGCCAGCGATGGTGTATTGCGCGACCATGCGCATCCGCGCCTTGGTATTGCCCAACACGAAGTCCACCGAGACCGCGTGCTTGCCTTCGAAGGCCGCCACTTCACTGGCCAGGGATTTGACTGCAGGGCCGATGTTCACCGTGTGGCGCTCATCCGGGGCAATGAAGTCCACCGAAGCCTGGGCGTCGTGTTCATCGAACTGCGTTTCGTATGGCAGGCGCACGGCGATGAACTTGTAGTTGCTGTCCCCGGTGCGTTCGCGCAGTTCACGCATGGCACGCTGGGCAAGCAGGCCGGCGGTCAGGGAATCGACGCCACCGCTGATGCCGAGCACCAGGGTCTTGAGCCCGGAATCGACCAGGCAGTCCTGAATGAAGGTAATCCGCCGGGCGACTTCGGCCTCGAGGGCGGCCTGGTCGGCGAACGGCGGTTGGACCTTGAGCTGTTCAGCAATCTCACGCTGTACGGCTTGCATGAATTCACTCCTTGCTAGATGGGCTGGAAATGGCGGCAGGTACTTGGAAAACATGTCGCAAGTAGGCGACGAAATTCGGGTCTTTGCAGTGAGTCTTACCAGGCTCATCAGAAATCTTGGCCACTGGCTGGCCGTTGCAGGCCGTCATTTTAAGCACGATGCTCATCGGTTCGACACCCGGAATGTCACACGTCAGGTTAGTACCGATACCGAAGCTGACATTGATCCGACCGCGCAATGCCCGAAAAATCTCCAGAGATTTGGGTAGCGTCAGACTGTCGGAAAACACCAGGGTTTTGCTCATCGGGTCGATGCCAAGCTTGTGATAGTGGGCGATGGCTTTTTCCGCCCACTGCACCGGGTCACCGGAATCGTGGCGCAAGCCGTCGAAGAGCTTGGCAAAGAACAGGTCGAAATCGTTGAGGAAGGCATCGGAGGTGATGCAGTCGGTCAAGGCGATGCCCAGCAAACCCCGGTATTCGCGGACCCAACAGTCGAGGGCGGCAATCTGGCTGTCGATCAGCCGTGGACCGAGTTGCTGGTGGGCCATGATCCATTCGTGAGCCATGGTGCCCAGCGGCTTCATGTCCAGCTCCCGGGACAGGTGCACGTTGCTGGTACCGACGAAGCGACCGGGGAAGTCATGCTTGAGCACGTTCACCACTTCTTCCTGCACACGGTACGAGAAGCGACGGCGAGTGCCGAAATCGGCTACCTGCAATTCGGACAATTCGTCCGCGCTGGCGTTGGCGGTCAGCCAGTCGAACTTGCGATAGAGCTGTTCGCGGGCCTGTTCCAGAATGATTTCCCGGTAGCGATAACGGTTGCGTACTTCGCTGACCATGGCCAGCAGCGGCACTTCGAACAGAATCACGTGCAGCCACGGCCCGCGCAGACGGATGAACAACTCACCGTTTTCAATGCCGGTGTGGATGTAGCGAAGATTGAAGCGGAACAGACCGAGAAAACGCAGGAAGTCCGGCTTCAGAAAACTGATGCGCTCCAGGAAGCTCAATTGATCGGCACTCAGGCTCAACTCGGCCAGGCGCTCGATCTGGAAACGGATCTCCGCCAGGTACGGGCGCAGATCCTCACTGTTACGGCAACGAAACTCCCATTCGACTTCCACGTTCGGGTAGTTGTGCAGCACCGCCTGCATCATCGTCAGTTTGTAGAAGTCGGTGTCGAGCAGGTTCTGCACGATGCGATCGGCAAACACACTCTCGCTCATAACGGGTTCTCCAGGCTGGCCGCGGCCCGTGGCAGCGACGTTGCAGCTGTTTCAATGAATGGGGCTAGTGGCGCATATCAGCGGTGAGGATTGCCAGCGATTTTTTAGAACGCAGCAGATCCCTGTGGGAGCGGGCTTGCTCGCGAAAGCGTAATGCCAGTCAACATTGATGTTGAATGTGCCGGCCCCTTCGCGAGCAAGCCCGCTCCCACAGGTATTGGGTGCAACCCTAAATTTGCGGTATGTCTGGATTATCGATCTGCTCCAGCATCCACTTCACAAAATCCCGCACCTTGGGTACTTCCGCCGAATGCTCCGGATACGCCAGGTAATAGGCGTCGGTGCTGGGCATCGCATGCTTCCAGGGAATGACCAGTTTGCCGTCAGCCAATTCCTCTTCCACCAGAAACTTCGGCAGCAGTGCCACGCCGCAGCCGACCTGGGCGGCGCGGATGCACATGTAGAAGGTTTCGAAACGCGGGCCGTGGTAACTGTGTTCGGTATGGTAGCCCTGGCTGTCGAACCAGTCGTGCCAGGCTTGAGGCCGGGAAGCGTTTTGCAGCAGGACCAGGTCGGTGAGTTGCGTAGGGTCGGTAAACGGCGTATCCGGCAGACTACCCGGCGCGCAGACCGGCACCAGCTCCTCGCCAAACAGCTTCAGGCATTCGGTGCCGGGCCGTGAGCCCTGGCCAAAGTAGAACGCCAGGTCGCTGCGACCTTGCAACAGATCATCCGCTTCCTGTTCGCTGCACAGGTCCAGATGGATCGACGGATGACGCAGTCGCCAGCCTTTCAGGCGCGGCACCAGCCAGCGTGCACCGAAGGTCGGAGGTGTCGAGACTCGCAAGACTTCGGTATCGCCGCCGTAGGAACGTAGGTAATGGGTCGACATTTCGACTTGGGTGAGGATCTTTCTCACCTCCACCAGGTACAAATCGCCGGCGGGGGTCATTTGCAGGCGTCGGCGCACCCGGCGGAACAACAAGTGTTGCAACAACTCTTCGAGTTGCGCGACCTGTTTGCTCACGGCGCTCTGCGTCAGGTTCAGCTCTTCGGCGGCACGGGTGAAGCTCAAATGCCGGGTCACGGCCTCGAAGCACTGCAACGCGGTGATCGACGGCAAGTAGCGTTTATTCAGCATGGGTGGTCCTTTTTCTTGTTTCTCTATGCTCTTTTTTACCGGCAGATTCGCAGCATGAATAAACGGAATGATATCTCTCTTAAAGGTCGTTTGTTGGGTAACCTCCGGGGAGCTAAAACTACAGGCCTGATCAGCCGAGTTAATTCGGTTGAACGTTTTCTGTTTTTTGCTTGAGGAGTGACCCATGGTTGCCGCATTGCTTGATCGTCTTGGTGTGAACCCGGCCCTGTACCAGAACGGCAAAGTGCCGGTGCATTCGCCGATCGATGGCAGCCGTATCGCTGCCGTGAACTGGGAAGGCGCCGCTGAAGTCGAGCAGCACATCAGTCGCGCAGATCATGCGTTCGAACTGTGGCGCAAGGTTCCGGCGCCACGCCGCGGCGAATTGGTGCGCCAATTGGGCGACATCCTGCGCGAGTACAAGGCCGACCTCGGTGAGCTGGTGTCCTGGGAAGCTGGCAAGATCACTCAGGAAGGTTTGGGTGAAGTTCAGGAAATGATCGACATCTGCGACTTCGCGGTCGGTCTGTCCCGTCAGCTGTACGGTTTGACCATCGCCTCCGAGCGTCCTGGCCACCACATGCGCGAAACCTGGCACCCACTGGGAATCGTCGGCGTGATCAGTGCGTTCAACTTCCCGGTCGCCGTTTGGGCCTGGAACGCCACGCTGGCGCTGGTCTGCGGCAACCCGGTGATCTGGAAGCCGTCGGAGAAAACCCCGCTGACCGCGTTGGCCTGCCAGGCGCTGTTCGACCGCGTCCTGAAAAATTTCAGCGACGCACCACCGCACCTGAGCCAAGTGATTATCGGCGGCCGCGATGCCGGCGAAGCGCTGGTCGATGACCCACGTGTCGCGCTGGTCAGTGCCACCGGCAGCACCCGCATGGGCCGCGAAGTGGCGCCGAAAATCGCTGCGCGTTTTGCCCGCAGCATTCTCGAGCTGGGCGGCAACAACGCGATGATCCTCGGCCCAAGCGCCGACCTGGACATGGCCGTACGGGCGATTCTATTCAGCGCCGTCGGCACCGCCGGTCAGCGTTGCACCACTTTACGTCGCCTGATCGCCCATGAGTCGGTGAAGGAAGAAATCATCACCCGCCTGAAAGCCGCTTACTCCAAAGTGCGCATCGGCCATCCGCTAGAAGGCAATCTGGTTGGTCCGCTGATCGACAAACACAGTTTCGAAAACATGCAGGACGCGCTGGAGCAGGCCCTGAGCGAAGGCGGCCGGGTGTTCGGCGGCGAGCGTCAGCTGGAAGACAAATTCCCCAACGCTTACTACGTTTCGCCAGCGATCGTCGAAATGCCGGAGCAGAGCGATGTGGTGTGCAGCGAAACCTTCGCGCCGATTCTGTACGTGATCGGTTACAACGATTTCGAAGAGGCATTGCGCCTGAACAACGCCGTGCCACAAGGCCTGTCGTCGTGCATCTTCACCACCGACGTGCGTGAAGCCGAGCGGTTCATGTCGGCGGTGGGCAGCGATTGCGGGATTGCCAACGTCAACATCGGCCCAAGCGGCGCGGAAATCGGCGGCGCGTTTGGCGGCGAGAAGGAGACGGGCGGTGGTCGTGAGTCCGGTTCGGATGCATGGCGCGGGTACATGCGTCGTCAGACCAATACCGTGAACTATTCGTTGGAGTTGCCGTTGGCTCAGGGGATTACGTTCGACTGAGGTTGAGCCAAGCAGTGATCCCCTGTGGGAGCGAGCCTGCTCGCGATAGCGGTTTATCAGTCACATAGATACTGGATGTGCCGACGCTATCGCGAGCAGGCTCGCTCCCACATTGAATGGTGTGTTGGTTAGGTTTCTGTTGGAGTCTGGCAATGCCGTTACGCGAAGAGTGTCTGTGGGAAAAACTGACGCCGCAAAGGCCCGACAACGTGGCGCTCAAGGGCGAGGTGACGGTGGATGTCTGCGTCATCGGTGCCGGTTTCACCGGTCTGTCGGCGGCGGTGCATCTGGTGGAACAAGGTAAAAGTGTCTGTGTGCTGGAAGCCCATCGCGCGGGTCATGGTGGTTCGGGGCGTAACGTCGGGCTGGTCAACGCCGGGATGTGGATTCCACCGGATGAAATCGAAGCCGGTTTCGGCGAGGCGGTTGGCAGTCAGCTCAACCGCATGCTCGGTGCAGCGCCGTCGCTGGTGTTCAGCCTGGTCGACAAATACAACATCGATTGCCAGTTACGCCGCGAAGGCACGCTGCATATGGCGCACAACGCACGTGGCGAGGCGGATCTGCGCAGTCGCGAAGAACAATGGAAACGTCGTGGTGCACCGGTGGAACTGTTAACCGGTCAAGCCTGCGAACAAGCCACCGGCACAAAAAAGATCGCCGCCGCCTTGCTCGATCGGCGCGCCGGCACGATTAACCCGATGGCTTACACCACGGGGCTGGCCAACGCGGCCATCAGCCTCGGCGGTCAGCTGTTCGATCATTCACCGGTGACTCGACTCGAACGTCAGGGCCAGCGCTGGTCGGTACAAACCGCCCAGGGTTCGGTGCTGGCCGAGCAGGTGGTCATCGCCTCCAACGCCTATACCGAAGGTGACTGGACGGAGCTGCGGCGCAATTTTTTCCCCGGTTATTACTATCAAGTGGCCTCGGTGCCGCTGACCGAAGACGCCGCGCAGCAGATTCTGCCCGGCGGCCAGGGTTCCTGGGATACCCGACAAGTGCTCAGCAGCATCCGTCGCGATGCTGAAGGGCGGTTGTTGCTCGGCAGTCTCGGCAATGGCAACCAGAAACCGACCTGGTTCCTGAAAGCCTGGGCCGACCGGGTTCAGCAGCATTACTTTCCGTACTTGAAGCCGGTGGAGTGGGAGTGCACCTGGACCGGTTGTATCGCCTTCACTCCCGATCATTTGATGCGCCTGTTCGAGCCGGCACCGGGTCTGGTGGCCGTCACCGGCTACAACGGTCGAGGCGTGACCACCGGTACAGTCGTCGGCAAAGCCTTTGCCGATTATTTGTGTAATGGAAATCCTCAGGCCCTGCCGATTCCTTTCGCGCCCATGCAGCCATTAGCGGGTGTGGGGCTGCGAAGCTGCCTGTATGAGGCTGGATTTTCGCTGTATCACGCGGGCCAGTGCCTGCGGATCGTCATCTGATTGTTGAAATATGTTGCTGGAAGCGGCGCTTTTCAGCGAAGCGGCTAGCCTGTAATGGTGCGGGTTGTAGCAGTCCCCGCACCAGCAGTGTGCAGTTCGGTGACGCGGGCTGTTACAGGCTGGTTGCACATTGTTTGGTGCTGCGGTTGCAATGATGGCGCATGCGGGTTGCGCCTTTAAATAGAAAAGGTTTCACCTCCCGCGGTTTAGACGGTTGCACGCCCAATGAAAATGGGCCCGAAACAGTCGAAAAAACAATAAGGCAGCGACTTTTCCCAGAATAAAAAACCGATGGCACGGCCCTTGCTCTGAGCATTCAGTGAAGTCGCAGTGCCAACTAAAAAAAACCTTGGAGCACCACCTCATGTCCCAGACGTTTTACAAGAAAGGCTTTCTGGCCCTCGCAGTGGCAACTGCGTTGGGTGTTTCTGCGTTTGCTCAGGCTGACATCAAGATCGGCGTAGCGGGTCCAATGACGGGCGCCAACGCGGCATTTGGCGAGCAGTACATGAAGGGTGCGCAGGCAGCGGCTGATGCAGTCAACGCCGCTGGCGGTGTCAACGGGGAAAAAATCGTACTGGTCAAAGGCGATGACGCCTGCGAACCGAAACAGGCTGTGACGGTCGCCAAGGACCTGACCAACCAGAAAGTCGCTGGCGTAGTCGGTCACTTCTGCTCCTCGTCGACCATCCCGGCCTCCGAGATCTACGACGAAGCGGGCATCATCGCGATCACTCCAGGTTCCACCAACCCGGCTGTTACCGAGCGCGGCCTGAGTGCCATGTTCCGTATGTGCGGGCGTGACGACCAGCAAGGCATCGTCGCCGGCGACTACATCGTCGACGTGCTCAAGGGCAAGAAAGTGGTGGTCCTGCACGACAAGGACACTTACGGCCAAGGTCTGGCGGATGCTACCAAGGCCCAGCTGGAGAAACGCGGCGTGAAGCCGGTGCTGTATGAAGGCCTGACCCGTGGCGAAAAAGATTTCAGCACCATCGTCACCAAAATCCGCGGCGCTGGCGCCGACGTCGTTTACTTCGGTGGCCTTCACCCGGAAGCCGGTCCTCTGGTGCGTCAACTGCGTGAGCAAGGCCTCAAAGACGTCAAGTTCATGTCCGACGACGGTATCGTAACCGACGAACTGGTGACCACCGCTGGCGGTCCGCAATTCGTTGACGGCGTACTGATGACCTTTGGTGCCGACCCACGCCTGCTGCCAGACAGCAAGACCGTAGTGGACGAGTTCCGCAAGAAGGGCACCGAGCCTGAAGGCTACACCCTGTACGCCTATGCTTCGGTCCAGACCCTGGCCGCAGCCTTCAATGGTTCCAAATCCAACAGTGGCGAGAAAGCCGCCGAGTGGCTGAAGAAAAATCCGGTCAAAACCGTGATGGGCGAGAAGACCTGGGACGCCAAGGGTGACCTGAAAGTCTCCGACTACGTGGTTTACCAGTGGGACAAGGATGGCAAATACCACCAGCTGGAAAAGCAGAAGTAAGGGCTGACACGATCAGTTGAACCCCACAAGTCCCTGTGGGAGCGAGCCTGCTCGCGAAGACGGACTGACAGACAGCAGCTTTGTTGAATGTTCAACCGCTTTCGCGAGCAGGCTCGCTCCCACACGGAATCAGTGGGGCCAGGCTGATCGTGGCTGACATTGCTCCGACGTAAATCTGTATTTTTCCTAGAAGAACCGCACATCACTGGTGTGCAGGTTCTCACTGCGTGAGATTGCGTTATGGATGGTATTTTCCTGCAGCAACTGGTCAACGGCCTGACCCTCGGGTCGGTCTATGGCCTGATCGCCATCGGCTACACAATGGTCTATGGCATCATCGGCATGATCAACTTCGCCCACGGCGAGGTTTACATGATTTCCGCTTACCTCGCGGCAATCAGTCTGGCTCTGCTGGCATACTTCGGTATTGAATCCTTCCCCCTGCTGATGCTTGGCACACTGGTCTTCACCATCATCGTCACGGCGGTGTATGGCTGGGTCATCGAGCGCGTCGCCTACAAACCGCTGCGCAACTCCACCCGACTGGCACCGCTGATCAGCGCCATCGGTATTTCGCTGATCCTGCAAAACTATGCACAGATTGCCCAAGGCGCCCGTCAACAAGGCGTACCGACACTGCTGACCGGTGCATGGCGAGTTGAAGTCGGGACCGGCTTCGTCCAGCTTACCTACACCAAGATCTTCATTCTGGTCGCAGCGTTTGTCGGCATGGCCCTGCTGACCTACGTCATCAAGTACACCAAGCTCGGCCGTATGTGCCGCGCCACCCAGCAAGACCGCAAGATGGCCTCGATCCTGGGGATCAACACCGATCGCGTCATTTCCTACGTGTTCATCATCGGTGCGGCGATGGCGGCCCTGGCCGGCGTGCTGATCACCATGAACTACGGCACGTTCGACTTCTACGCGGGCTTCATCATTGGCATCAAGGCGTTCACCGCCGCGGTACTCGGCGGGATCGGCTCTCTGCCAGGGGCAATGCTTGGCGGGATCATTCTCGGGATCTCCGAGTCGCTGTTCTCTGGCTTGGTCAACTCGGACTACAAAGACGTTTTCAGCTTCTCGCTGCTCGTTCTCGTTCTGGTCTTTCGGCCCCAAGGCCTGCTCGGCCGTCCTCTTGTGTCGAAGGTGTAAGCGATGTCTTCAACCACTAAAAAAACCATTGATCTCAAAAGAAGCCTGGTTGACGCGATTCTTGCCGGCCTGGTGGCCCTGATTGTGTTCGGCCCGATTGTTGGCGTGGTCCTCGACGGCTACGGCTTCAACCTGGAAGCGACCCGGGTGGCATGGATTGTCGCCATCGTCATGGCTGGCCGCTTTGCCTTGAGCCTGTTCCTGCAAACCCCCAAGGGCCTGAGAATTCTCGAAGGCTTTGAAAGCACTGGCTCCGGGGTTCATGTACTGCCGCCTGATTACAAATCCCGCTTGCGCTGGATCATCCCGGTGATGATCGTCATCGCCGTGGTGTTCCCGTTTTTCTCCAACTCCTACCTGCTGGGCGTGGTCATCCTCGGGCTGATCTACGTTCTATTGGGGCTGGGGCTGAACATCGTGGTCGGCCTGGCCGGCCTGCTCGACCTCGGTTATGTGGCGTTCTACGCCATTGGTGCCTACGGCCTGGCGCTCGGTTATCAATACCTGGGGCTGGGTTTCTGGACGGTGCTGCCGCTGGCGGCAATTACTGCCGGGTTGGCCGGTTGCATTCTCGGTTTCCCGGTGCTGCGCCTGCACGGTGACTACCTGGCGATCGTGACCCTGGGTTTTGGTGAAATCATCCGGTTGATCCTCAATAACTGGCTGTCCCTGACCGGCGGCCCGAACGGCATGGCGGCTCCGTTGCCAACCTTCTTCGGCCTTGAGTTCGGCAAAAGGGCGAAAGAGGGTGGGGTGCCGTTCCATGAGTTTTTCGGCATCGCCTATAACCCGGACGTGAAGTATTACTTCATCTACGCGGTGTTGTTCCTGGTGGTACTGGCCGTGCTGCATATCAAGCACCGCTTGACCCGGATGCCGGTCGGCCGAGCGTGGGAAGCGTTGCGTGAAGACGAAATCGCCTGCCGTTCCATGGGGCTGAACCATGTACTGGTCAAGCTCTCGGCGTTCACTATCGGCGCATCGACTGCCGGCCTGGCGGGTGTGTTCTTCGCTACTTATCAGGGGTTCGTCAACCCGACCTCGTTCACCTTCTTCGAATCGGCATTGATCCTCGCCATTGTGGTGCTCGGCGGCATGGGCTCGACCATCGGCGTGGTAATTGCGGCGTTCGTGCTGACTGTAGCCCCGGAACTGCTGCGCGGCTTCGCTGAGTATCGCGTGCTGCTGTTCGGCATCCTGATGGTATTGATGATGATCTGGCGACCGCGCGGCCTGATTCGGATCAGCCGTACCGGTGTGACCCCGCGTAAAGGAGTAGCGCCATGAGCGAAGTCGTACTCTCGGTAGACAAACTGATGATGCACTTTGGCGGCATCAAGGCTCTGAGCGATGTCAGCCTGAAGGTCAAGCGCAACTCGATCTTCGCCCTGATCGGCCCCAACGGCGCCGGCAAGACCACCGTGTTCAACTGCTTGACCGGATTCTACAAAGCGTCCGGCGGGCATATTGAACTCAACACCCGCGGTGTGAAAACCGACGTCATCAAAATGCTCGGGGAACCGTTCAAGGCCGTCGATTTCGTTTCACCCAAAAGCTTTATCAACCGACTCCGCTACAAGATGTTCGGTGGCACGCACCTGATCAACCGTGCCGGTCTGGCGCGGACTTTCCAGAACATTCGCCTGTTCAGGGAAATGTCGGTGCTGGAAAACCTGCTGGTGGCCCAGCATATGTGGGTCAACCGCGGCATGCTGGCCGGCATCCTCAACACCAAGGGTTACCGCAAGGCCGAAAGCGATGCGCTGGACCATGCGTTCTACTGGCTGGAAGTGGTGGATCTGGTGGACTGCGCCAACCGCCTGGCCGGTGAGCTGTCCTACGGTCAGCAGCGCCGTCTGGAGATCGCCCGGGCCATGTGTACCCGGCCGCAGATCATCTGCCTCGACGAACCGGCCGCCGGCCTCAACCCTCAGGAAACCGAAGCGCTGAGCGCGATGATCCGGCTGCTGCGCGACGAGCACGATCTGACCGTGGTGCTGATCGAACACGACATGGGCATGGTAATGAGCATTTCCGACCACATCGTTGTACTGGACCACGGCGTTGTCATTGCCGAGGGCGGGCCTGAAGCGATTCGACACGATCCGAAAGTGATTGCCGCCTACCTGGGCGCCGAAGAAGAGGAAGTGGTATGAGTAAACCCATCCTCGAACTCAAGGATCTGGACGTGTTCTACGGGCCGATCCAGGCCCTGAAGAAAGTCTCGTTGCACATCAATGAAGGTGAAACCGTCAGCCTGATCGGCTCCAACGGCGCCGGCAAATCGACCCTGCTGATGTCGATCTTCGGCCAGCCACGGGCGGCTGACGGGCAAATCGTCTATCAGGGTGTGGATATCACCCATAAGTCGTCCCACTACATCGCGTCCAACGGTATCGCTCAATCGCCGGAAGGTCGGCGAGTGTTCCCTGACATGACCGTCGAGGAAAACCTGTTGATGGGTACGATTCCAATCGGTGACAAGTACGCCAAGGAAGACATGCAGCGCATGTTCGAGTTGTTTCCACGGCTCGAAGAGCGGCGTACCCAACGCGCCATGACCATGTCCGGCGGCGAGCAACAAATGCTTGCCATCGCCCGGGCGCTCATGAGTCGGCCAAAGCTGTTGCTGCTCGATGAGCCGAGCCTGGGGCTGGCGCCGATTGTGGTGAAACAGATCTTCGCGACCCTGCGGGAACTGGCCAGCACCGGTATGACCATCTTCCTGGTGGAGCAGAATGCCAACCACGCTCTCAAGTTGTCGGACCGGGCCTACGTGATGGTCAACGGCGAGATCCGCCTCAGCGGCACCGGCAAGGAGCTGCTGGTGAACGATGAGGTGCGTAACGCCTACCTCGGCGGCCACTAGACCGAAGAGCCCAAAAAACGCCCTGACGCACTCAACGTCAGGGCGTTTTTTTATGCCCGCAGAATCCCCCGTAGGAGCTGCCGAAGGCTGCGATCTTTTGATCTTGCTTTGAGGTGTTTGTGGAAAAGATCGCAGCCTTCGGCAGCTCCTACACAGGATGGTGCTTTGAGGTAAAGAGAAATTGTGGAAAACAATATTCACGACCTCTCAAAGCGCGACATAAAGCCGCTGCAAATTACTGTTTTATCACGGTTTTGACTTGTCCCCGTTTGCTGTGGAGCTGGCTGTGAATAACGTGGGAGTAGCTGGCTGCAAGCCTTTGAATCCGTGGCTTGCAGCGATGTGATTGTTTTTTGATCAGGTGTTTTTGCTGGACCTCGAGCCGGCTTTGTCAACCTTTTTGTTAGAAGCAAATACGGTATGAATCGAGGTGGACAAGCCTGTGGATAAGTCTGTGGTTAAACTCTGGAAAGAGTCGGCTGAGGGCCGTAATTACTGGCTTGGAGCCATCGTCAATTTGACCGCCCGGTCGTGCAAATTGCCCGGGGTTACACAGCAAGCACCCGAGGGTCAAGCAAAAAACTTTCTAATCTGCCCGCAAAGCCTTATAGGCAGCGGCTTGCAGCTTTTGCACTTGCCCCCGGAAACTGTGGACCGGCCTGTGGATAAGGTGCGCGTACATGGCTGCAAGCCACAGCCCATATGGCGTTGCCGGTGTTGATTGTTTTTTGTACGGTTTTTGCGATGGTTGCCGCTGTGGACAAGGCCGGGCATGCTGGCAACTGATTTTCTATTCCAAGGGCTGTCGATCAGCCGAAGCAAGGAGAACACGATGTCCAACACCCTGTTTATTACCGGCGCGACTTCCGGTTTTGGTGAAGCCTGCGCCCGTCGTTTTGCCGAAGCCGGCTGGAAACTGGTGCTGACAGGTCGTCGTGAAGAGCGCCTCAATGCCCTGTGCGCCGAGTTGTCGAAGCAGACCGAGGTTCATGGCCTGGTGCTTGACGTACGGGATCGCAAGGCCATGGAGGAGGCGATTGCCAACCTGCCGCCGTCCTTCGCCAAGCTGCGCGGGCTGATCAACAACGCCGGCCTGGCCTTGGGCGTGGACCCGGCTCCCAAGTGCGATCTTGATGATTGGGACACCATGGTCGACACCAACATCAAAGGCCTGATGTACAGCACTCGCCTGTTGTTGCCGCGATTGATCGCTCACGGTCGTGGCGCCAGCATCGTCAACCTCGGTTCCATCGCCGGCAACTACCCGTACCCGGGCAGTCACGTGTATGGCGCGAGCAAGGCGTTCGTCAAACAGTTCTCCCTGAACCTGCGTTGCGACCTGCAAGGGACTGGCGTGCGGGTCAGCAATATCGAACCGGGCCTGTGCGAGAGCGAGTTCTCGCTGGTGCGTTTCGCCGGTGACCAAGAGCGTTACAACGCCACTTACGCCGGCGCCGAGCCGATCCAGCCGCAAGACATCGCCGAGACCATTTTCTGGGTGCTCAACGCACCGGCCCACATCAACATCAACAGCCTTGAGCTGATGCCGGTGAGCCAGACCTGGAGCGGGTTTGCGATTGAGCGTAAGGCGTAAGGCCGAGTAACGGCCAATCGCGAGCAGGCTCGCTCCCACAGTAGATCTCCTTTGACCGCACTACTTGTGAACAACAGAGATCAAATGTGGGAGCGAGCCTGCTCGCGATAGCTATCTCTCAGTCAGCGCAAATACTCGGCCAGCCCGCGATAGCAGGTCGCCAAGTGATAAGGCGTAGTCGAAGGCATGTCCTTGCGGCTCACTTCGCCCTGCTCATCGCGACACTCATACCAGCCGCCCGCATGCAAAAAGCGCTGTTGCAGCGCCTGCAATTGGCGCTGCACAGAGGCTTCGCTGCCCGGGCGCAAGGTCAGGGCGCGCAGGTATTCGGCCTGGGCCCAGATGCGTTGGGTCGCATCACGAGGATGGTCGTCCAGTTCCAGCATCGCGCGCACAGCACCTGTGTGCTGATCCACACCCAGTTGCTCGGTCAGCGTAAAGGCGTGGTCCAGCGAGGCATGCAGTCTGGAGCCGCGCAGCAAGGGTGAGGACTCCAGCAGGAAATACCATTCGAACTGATGGCCCGGCTCGAACCAGTTATCCACAGCCCCAAGCGGCTTTTCCATCAACACCGCGTGTTGCGGGTCGATGAAACGCTGTTGCATGGCTGTGCATAACTCGACAAGCGCGCCCTGCACAGCAACGTCCTCACGCACCGAAAGGATGGCGAGGAAGGCTTCGGCCAAATGCATCAATGGATTCTGCAGCGGCCCGGAGTTGAGCGAGGACCAATCACGGTCCAGGCTCGCTTCGTACAGGCCGTCGCCTGTGGCGAAGCGCTGCGCCAACACTTCCAGCGTGGCGTTGAGTACCGACTCCACCAGCGGTTCGCGAACCTTGTCCCAATAATGGGCGCAGGCGAACAGGATGAAGGCGTGGGTGTAGAGGTCTTTGCGCTGATCCAGCGGCTCACCTTGCGGGTCGATGCTGTAGAACCAGCCGCCATGCTCGGCATCGTGGAAATGCTGTTGCAAGGAGCGGAACAGCGCCGCCGCCCGTTCTTCGGCCTGAGGCACTTGGCCAATCAGGCTGGAAAACAGGTACAGCTGCCGCGCGCAAGCCATGGCCCGATAGCGCTGCGGTGGCAGCGGCTGATGCTCGGCGTCCAGCGCTTCATAGGGCAATGCCATGTCGGCATTCCAGCCGGGGCCTTGCCAGAGCGGCACGATCACGTCCTGGAAGTGCTGTTGCACCGAGGCGAACAGGGCGGTCAATTCAGGCTGGGAAGCGGAGCGGGAAACATGCGGCATTGGCTGGCGTCGTCACGGCAGGGGCGATTGCGCGACATGGTAGCAGAGAGGCAGGCTTGAGAGAGGCGGTGTCTGATCGGACGCTATCGCGGGCAAGCCCGCTCCCACAGGGATCATCGGTATTCACACGATCTGTGCTGGCGGCGAATATCCTGTGGGAGCGGGCTTGCTCGCGAAGAGGCTGGTTCAGGCGCTAGAGAATCAACCCGCCAGCAACCACACCCCAGTCGCCGCCGAAGCCGCCCCCGCCAACCGAACCAGTGGTGCGGCAGCCTGAGGCAAGACGCGAACCACCGCATATCCCGCTGCATGCAAAGCTGCCGTCGCCACCACAAACCCAGCCGCATACGCCCAAGGGCTGGACATGTCCGGCAATTCCAGGCCATGCGCCACACCATGGAACAGCGCGAACAACGCAGTCGCACCCACCGCCACGCTCAGCGGCGGACGCACCGCCAAAGCCACTGCCAGGCCCAACGCCAATACCGATGCCGCAATCCCGCCCTCCAGCGCCGGCAGGTTCAACCCTTCAAAGCCCAGCAGCCCGCCGATCAGCATAGTGCCCACGAACGTGCAGGGCAGCGCCCAGCGCGCCGGACCTTTTTGCTGCGCGGCCCACAACCCTACGGCAACCATCGCCAACAAATGATCGAGGCCACCAATCGGATGGCTGATGCCAGCGATCAAGCCATTGTCGCCGTGGCCCGGATGAGCGAACGCGATGGCCGGGGTCAGCAGCAGGGCCATGGCGCCCAGAATGCGTTTCAGTGTCATGGATAAGCTTCCTTGTTGATAAATGTGATCAGGCCGCAGTCAGCAAGCCCTGGCGTTCGATGAAGGCGATGATCGCTTCCAGACCCTGGCCGGTTTTCTGGTTGCTGAAGACGAACGGTTTGCCGTTGCGCATGCGTTGGGTGTCGCTGTCCATCAGCTCTAGCGAGGCGCCTACCAGCGGCGCGAGGTCGATCTTGTTGATCACCAGCAAATCGGATTTGCAGATCCCCGGCCCGCCCTTGCGCGGCAGTTTGTCGCCGGCCGAGACGTCGATCACGTAAATGGTCAGGTCGGACAGTTCCGGACTGAAGGTTGCCGAGAGGTTGTCGCCACCGGACTCCACCAGGATCAGGTCCAGCCCCGGGAAGCGCCGGTTCAGTTGATCCACGGCTTCGAGGTTGATCGAGGCGTCTTCGCGGATCGCCGTGTGCGGGCAACCGCCAGTTTCCACACCGATGATCCGCTCCGGTGCCAGCGCTTCGTTGCGCACCAGGAAGTCGGCGTCTTCGCGGGTGTAGATGTCGTTGGTCACGACGGCCAGGTTGTAGCGGTCGCGCAGGGCCAGGCACAGGGCCAGGGTCAGGGCGGTTTTGCCGGAACCGACCGGGCCGCCGATGCCGACGCGCAGAGGTTGTGTGTTCATGTGATTCTCCAAAAGTAACAGGCCCTAGGAACGGAACAGACGGCTGTACTGGCGCTCATGGGCCATGCACGCCAGGGACAGGCCGAAAGCGGCGCTGCCAGAGTGTTCGGGGTTGATTCGGGTGGCGTCTTGCTGCGCCTGTTGCAGCAGCGGCAGCAGTTCACTGGTCAGGCGCTGCGCGGCTTGCTGGCCCAGGGGCAGGGTTTTCATCAACACCGCCAATTGGTTTTCCAGCCAGCTCCAGAGCCAGGCGGCCAGCGCATCTTGCGGGCTGATCTGCCAGGCGCGGGCCGCCAGCGCCCAGCCAAGGGCCAGGTGTGGTTCAGGGCATTGGACGAGAAAGGCCCGGGCCGGCGCATCCAGTTCCGGTAAACCGTTGAGCAGTTGCTTCAACGAATAGCCCATCTGCCGGCTTTCCTGATGCAGCTCGCGGGTTTCCCGGCTGGCGCGATGTTCTTCGCAGCGTTGCAGCAGTTCGGCCCAGTTTTCTTCGGCCGCAGCAGTGCAATGGGCGAGCAGTAGCGGCGCTTCGAAACGCGCCAGGTTCAGCAGCAACTGATCGCTGATCCAGCGCCGCGCGCTGTCGGGATCGTCCACTCGGCCGTTATCCACAGCCATCTCCAAACCCTGGGAATAGCTGTAGCCGCCAATCGGCAGCTGCGGGCTGGCCAGACGCAGCAGCGCCCAGGCCGGGTTCATAAGCGCACGCCGAACTGGTGCAGTTTCGGCGGGTAGTTGAAATCCTCGTCACCGTGCCGCGAATGGTGATGGCCGCCGCCGTAGGCACCGTGTTCCGGCTGGAATGGCGCTTCGATGTTCTCGGCTTTGGCGCCTAGTTGCTCGAGCATGGCCTTGAGCACGTAATCGTCGAGCAGGCGCAACCAGCCATCGCCGACCTGCAGGGCCACATGGCGGTTGCCCAGGTGATAGGCGGCGCGGGTCAGTTCGAAAGCGTTGGCGCAGGTGACGTGCAGCAGTTGTTCGGGGCGAGCACAGACGCGAACCACGCGCCCGTCTTCGGCTTGCAGGCATTCACCGTCATACAGTGGCGGCTGGCCGCGCTCCAAAAACAACCCGACGTCTTCGCCCTCGGCACTGAAACAGCGCAAGCGGCTTTTGCTCCGGGCTTCGAAGGCCAGGTGCAACTCGGCGGCCCAGACGGGTTGAGGGTCGATTCTGCGATGAATCACCAGCATCGGAAGGCTTCCAGCAATGGACAATGCTCAGGGATAGAGCAAGGGGCTTGCCAATCGGGTGCGACGTGGGAAATGCCTGTCGGAGTGCGGGGGGATGATTCAGGAAGTGGCGTGCTTTGGCTGGGATTGGTGCGTGCGGGGAGGGTTGTGCGCAAAGTTGGTGCGTGCGCGGTGCTCCAGATCGTTCCCACGCTCTGCGTGGGAATGCAGCCCGGGACGCTCTGCGTCCCAAGAGCGGACGCAGAGCGTCCATTGAGGCATTCCCACGCAGAGCGTGGGAACGATCATCAGTGACAAAGGGGGTTACTCGGTACTACCGAGCCCTTGCCAATGTTTGAGGCCGATAAAGATAAACCGCAGCTGCTGAGTGATTTTCGCCTGAGGCGTCAGATGATCCGGCAACGCCTGCGCCGGCGGATCGATAATGTCCGGCAAGGTGGCGAACACGCTTTTAACAATCAGATCAGCCATGACGCTCAAGCCTGCGATGTCCAGATGCTGCAGTTTGGGCATCAGCGACAAGTCCGCCGCCAGGTCCGAGCTGATGTCTTCGCGCAAGCGGCCAATGGCCTGGCGCACCGGCAGTGAGCCGCCGTACTGCTCGCGGGCAAGAAACAGGAACTGCGAGCGATTGGCGGTAACCACGTCGAGAAAGATCCGCACCGAGGCGTCGATGATGCCACCCATGACGAACTCGTTATGGCGCACCAGGCGGATGGTTTCACGGAAGGTCTGACCGACTTCGCTCACCAGCACCAAGCCCAGTTCATCCATATCGGCGAAATGCCGGTAAAAACCGGTGGGTACGATCCCGGCGGTTCTGGTCACTTCGCGCAGGCTTAGGCTGCCGAATCCTCGGCCGCTTTCCATCAAGTGGCGGGCAGCGTCCATCAGGGCGTTGCGGGTCTGTTGTTTCTGTTCGGCGCGGGGCAGCATCGCAAGGGTGTTTTCTGGACAAGACAGCGGCGCACTCTAGCAAATCGGCTTCGCTTGCGTCGAACGACTATCGGGAGATCACGCGGGGAAATGCAGCGTCTATAAAGTCAAAAGCCCAATCCGCAGATTGGGCTTTTTTTCGGGGCCGCCATGGGCTTAGCTCACAGCGCTGTTGCGTTCGATCACACGGTCACCACCACCTTCAGCCAGGGTCTGGCCTTGTGGAGTGCGGTCGGAACCGTCGGCAGCCAGGGTCTGGCCTTGTGGAGTGCGGTCGGAACCGTCAGCAGCCAGGGTTTGGCCTTGTGGAGTGCGATCGGAACCGTCAGCAGCCAGGGTCTGGCCTTGTGGAGTGCGGCTGGAACCGTCGGCAGCCAAGGTCTGGCCTTGTGGAGTGCGATCGGAACCGTCAGCGGCCAGAGTTTGACCTTGTGGAGTGCGATCCGAGCCATCTTGAGTGATCAGGCCTTTTTCTTTCAGGCGATCATTACCACCTTCGGCCAAGGTCTGGCCCTGTGGTGTGCGGTCGGAACCATCGGCGGCAACGGTCTGGCTGAACACCGAGCGGCTGTCTTTGACTTGTGGAGTGGGTTGATCAGCAGCCGGCAAAGCAAAAGCGGTGCTGGCTAACATCGAGAGGGTCAGGCTAAGCAGTAATTCGCGTTTCATGATGGGGTGCTCCTTGGGAGGGCGATAAAGTGGGTACGAGGGCAATGCTACTCTCGATAAGTCGATACAAAAGTTCATAAACGCAATGGTAATAATCAACAGAATTGATTGTTCGGCCGCGGCGCTCTAGAACGGGCGTTTCCGGCGAGCTTTTTTGCACTGAGGTGGGTATTTTCAACCCACTCTCGCCTCGCAGAAGTGCGGGTGCGGTAACGCCGGATGAGGGAGCAGGGTGTCCCCGGCCGATTATTTGAGTGTTAAGTGCTTATTCGGTTAAACCTGCGCGCCATTTCCCAGTCCTAGATGTCATGGCAGGCCGGTTCTGGCCTAACGTTTCATCAGTGCGTCGCTGTCGGGGCGCTCAGTCGTATTCAGGAGCCCTGTGCAATGACGCGCACTCGTAAAATTCTTGCCTGGACCTTCGCCAGCCTCGTTGTCCTGCTGGCCGTCCTGGTGCTGATCATCGCGTTCTTCGATTGGAACCGAATCAAACTGCCCCTGAGCGACAAAGTGTCCGAAGAACTGCATCGTCCGTTCGCCATCAATGGCAACTTTGCGGTGGTCTGGCAGCGCGAGTCTGATGAGGGCGGCTGGCGGGCCTGGGTGCCGTGGCCGCATGTGGTGGCTGAGGACCTGACCCTGGGCAATCCGGACTGGTCGAAACAACCGCAGATGGCCACCCTCAAACGCGTTGAGCTGCGCATTTCACCGCTGGCCCTGCTGGCGCAGCGGGTGGTGATCCCGCGCATCGACCTGAGCGAACCCAATGCCGACCTGCAGCGTCTGGCCGACGGCCGCGCCAACTGGACGTTCAAGTTCGACCCCAAAGACCCGAACACCGAACCTTCGAACTGGGTGCTGGACATCGGCGCCATAGGCTTCGACAAGGGCCACGTCACGCTCGACGACCAGAAGCTGAAGACTCAGCTTGATCTGCTCATCGATCCGTTGGGAAAACCGATTCCGTTCAGCGACATTGTCGGAGACAAAGCGGCAAAAAAAGCGGTTGAAAAGGGCGGTTCGCCGCAGGATTACGCATTCGCATTGAAGGTCAAAGGCCAATACCACGGTCAGAATCTCGCGGGCGAGGGCAAGACCGGCGGCCTGCTGGCTTTACAGGACGCCTCCAAGCCGTTCTCGCTTCAGGCGCAAGTGAAGATCGCCGACACCAGCGTCGAGCTGGCCGGTACGCTCACCGATCCATTGAACCTCGGCGCCCTGGATTTGCGCCTGAAACTGGCCGGTGCCAGCCTGGGCAATCTCTATCCACTGATCGGCGTAACGCTTCCGGATACCCCGCCGTACGCCACCGACGGGCATTTGATTGCCAAGCTGCATGAGCCGGGCGGGGCGGTGTACCGCTATGAGGCGTTCAACGGCAAGATCGGCGAGAGCGACATCCATGGCAACCTGACCTACGTGGCGAGCCAGCCGAGGCCCAAACTCAGCGGGGCGCTGGAGTCCAATCAACTGCTGTTTACCGACCTGGCCCCATTGATCGGTGCCGATTCCAACGCCAGGCAAGAGGCCCGCGGCGGTGAAAGCAAGCAGCCGGCAGACAAGCTGTTACCCGTCGAGGAATTCAGGACTGAACGTTGGCGCGACATGGACGCAGATGTGGAATTCACCGGAAAACGCATCGTCCACAGCGCAAAACTGCCATTCAACGATCTCTACACGCACTTGGTGCTGACGGATGGTGTGCTCAGCCTCGAGCCCCTGCGTTTCGGCGTGGCTGGCGGCAATCTGGATGCGCAGATTCGTCTGAACGGGCGCGCAGAACCTTTGGAAGGCCGGGCCAAACTGACCGCGCGCAAGTTCAAGCTCAAGCAGCTGTTCCCCACCCTGGAACGGATGAAAACCAGTTTCGGTGAGCTCAATGGCGATGCCGACCTTACTGGGCGGGGCAACTCGGTGGCCAAACTGCTGGGCACTGCCGACGGTAATTTGAAGATGCTGATCAATGACGGCGCGATCAGTCGTGAGTTGATGGAGTTGGCGGGGCTCAACGTCGGCAACTATGTGGTCGGCAAGATCTTTGGCGACAAGGAAGTGAAGATCAACTGCGCGGCGGCCGATTTCGAGATCAAGGCCGGTCTGGCGACCACGCGGCTGTTCGTCTTCGATACCGAGAATGCAATCGTCTATGTCGACGGCACGGCGAACATGGCGACCGAGCAACTGGATCTGACTATCTCCCCGGAATCCAAGGGCTGGCGTTTGATTTCACTGCGTTCGCCGCTGTATGTGCGAGGAAAGTTCATCAAGCCGGATGCGGGCGTGAAACCGGTGCCGTTAATGCTGCGCGGGGCCGGGATGGTTGCGCTGGGTGTGATTGCCGCGCCGGCGGCGGGCTTGCTGGCGCTGATAGCGCCCAGCGGTGGTGAGCCGAATCAGTGTGCGCCGTTGCTGGAGCAGATGAAGGCCGGGAAGGCGCCGGTGACGGTCAAGCCCACCCAGTAACTTTCGGCGTCTGTGAAGACGCCATCGCGAGCAGGCTCGCTCCCACAATGGACCTGTGTTTACAGGAAAAATGTGGGAGCGAGCCTGCTCGCGATGGCGATATGCCCGACGCTACCGATCTTTCAGAATGCAATCGAAGCCTACAGAGGAACGAGTTCTCCCGTAGGCGCTGCCGCAGGCTGCGATCTTGGCAATAGACCAGACAATCGAGTCTCTTCCTGCAACCACGCAAAAAATGCCCGCACCGGCGGATGCCGTTCGCGGCCCGGTACGCACAGTGCGCTGTATCCGGCCCCGTCGACCTGAATATCCCCTCGATAAGGCAGCAGCAAACCGCTGGCCACACTTTCCGACACCAGAATGTTGCTCGCCAGCACCAGGCCTTGTCCGGCGATGGCGGCTTGCAGGGCGTAATGCTCTTCGTCGTACTCACGCACCGCCGGTTGTTCGGTCAGCCAGGTTTCGCCGGATCGTGCACACCAAGCCTCCCAGCCATGGGCGTACAGCTTGGAGTTGTGCCAGTGCACGCTGATCAGGGTCGGTACCCGATTGGCCGCCAGGGCCACTTGTTCAGGCGAGCCATAGACCCCGAAGGATTCATCGAACAGGCACAAACCATAAAGGTTCGGGTAATCGTCGAGGCTGTAACGCACCACCAGATCGACGCTGGCGTCCTGATGTAAATCGATCACTTCACAGTGAGTGTCCAGGCGCAGGCTGATGTTTGGATGGCGGGCGTAAAAACGCCCCAGCCGCGGTACCAGCCAGAGGGCGGCGAACGCAGCCGTGGTGGAAATCGTCAGGCTCGTGCCGCTGCGTTGCGGGCGCAAGGTATCGACGCTTTGCGCCACTTCCAGCAGGGCGCCGTGCAGGCTGCGGAACAGCCGTTCGCCGCACTCGGTGAGGCGCACCTGCCGTGGCAGTCGCTCGAACAACGGCACGCCGAGCCAGCTTTCCAGGGAGCGGATCTGATGGGAAACCGCCGTCGGCGTCACGGAGAGCTCTTCGGCGGCGGCTTTGAAGCTCAGCAGGCGCGAGGCGGATTCGAAGGCACGCAGGGCGGTCAGCGGCAACGAGGCAAACATTTTAGAACTCCATGGATGAAATGGATTCATCCAGACTGATTTTTGTTCATTTGAAGATAGACAGTCACGCGCTTCAAGCTGCAAGCACAAGCCGTTTCAGTTTAGCCCTTCAAGGAGATTCAGATGAGTAGAATTCTTGCCATTCACGCCAGCCCCCGTGGCGATCGTTCACATTCGCGGCGTCTGGCCGAGGTGTTTCTTTCCGCCTGGCAGGTCCGCAACCCACAGTCGCAATTGACCCGCCGTGAAGTCGGTCGGGCGTTGATCCCGGCCGTCAACGAAGCCTTTGTGGCGGCCGCTTTTCATCCAGAACCTGACGCGCGACCGCTGTCGATGCAGGCCGACCTGGCACTGAGCGATGAATTGGTGGGGGAGTTGCTCGGCCATGATCTGTTGGTGATTTCCACCCCGATGTACAACTTCAGCGTGCCCAGCGGCCTCAAGGCCTGGGTCGACCAGATTGTGCGACTCGGGCTGACGTTCAATCACACCCTGGACAACGGCATCGCGCAGTACGAACCGCTGGTGGGGGGCAAGAAGGCGTTGATCGTCACCAGTCGCGGTGGGTTCGGCTTCGGGCCGGGTGGTGAACTTGAGGCGATGAACCATGCCGATCCGTTTCTGCGCACCGCTTTGGGGTTCATCGGCATCACCGACGTCACCGTTGTCGCCGCCGAGGGCGAAGAATCTGCCGAACGAACTTTCCAGGTGTCCGTGGCCGAGGCCGAGCAGCGATTGCTGGCGCTGGCCAGGGAGTTCTAGATGGCCTGGTTGTTCTTGCTGATCGCCGCCGGGTTCGAGGTGACCTTCGCCATGGGCATGAAGTATGCCGAAGGCTTCACCCGGCTCTGGCCCTCAGTGATGACGGTGGTGGCCGCGGTGGGCGGGGTTTACTTTCTGACCTTGGCCATGCGCGAATTGCCGGTGAGCATCGCCTACCCGATCTGGACCGCCATCGGTTCACTGGGCACGGTGTTTCTCGGCTTTGCGCTGCTTGGCGAAAGCCTGACCGCGCTCAAGCTGGTGTCGGTCGGGCTGATAGTGGCGGGCGTGGTGGGGTTGAAGTGAGCGATGTCATAGACTGGTCGTTGAGTTGTCATCTTGGGTGACGATGCTTGGCTGACGCCTTGCATCCAGCCTTGCTTCATCTCACCGATCACAAGGATGTTCATCCATGTCGCAAGGTTCCGCCACGCGTTACCCGTTGGTACTGGTCCCGGGGATGCTCGGGTTTATCCGTTTGCTGCTCTATCCCTATTGGTACGGAATCATTTCGGCGCTGCGCCGGGATGGGGCGACCGTGATTGCGGTGCAGGTCTCGCCGCTCAACTCCACCGAGGTGCGCGGCGAGCAATTGTTGACACGGATCGAGGAGATTCTGCGCGAAACCGGGGCCGAGAAAGTCAACCTGATCGGTCACAGCCAGGGCTCGCTGACCGCCCGTTACGCTGCGGCAAAACGCCCGGACCAGGTGGCTTCGGTGACTTCGGTGGCCGGGCCGAATCACGGCTCGGAACTGGCGGACCATCTGCACACCCATTATCCGGCGGACAGCGCCAAGGGCCGGCTCCTGAGCTTTTTACTGTGGTTGATCAGCGCGTTGATGTGCCTGCTGGAAACCGGCTATCGCGGGCCGAAACTGCCGGTGGATATCCCGGCTTCACATCAATCCCTGACCACCGCGGGCGTGGCGCTGTTCAATCAGCGTTATCCACAGGGGCTGCCTGAAACCTGGGGCGGGCACGGCCCGGAAGTGGTCAACGGCGTGCGTTATTACTCCTGGTCCGGGACTTTACAACCGGGCAAGACCGATCGCGGGTGCAACCTGTTCGACGGGACCAATCGCAGTTGCCGGTTGTTTGCCAGGACCTTCGTGCGTGAGGCGGGGCATTGCGACGGGATGGTCGGGCGTTACAGCTCGCATTTGGGGACGGTGATCGGTGATGAATACCCGATGGATCACTTCGATATCGTCAACCAATCGCTCGGGTTGGTGGGCAAGGGGGCAGAGCCGGTGAGGTTGTTTGTCGAGCATGCGGCGCGGTTGAAAGCGGCCGGGGTTTAGCAGTCAAACCGCGTTATCGTTCATCGCGAGCAGGCTCGCTCCCACACTGGATATGCTGTGAGCACATAATTTGTGAACACCAGAGATCAACTGTGGGAGCGAGCCTGCTCGCGATGGCGCTAGATCAGGCAACGCGGATTTTACGGCCCAACACTGTCGTCCAGCGCTCCGACAAAATCACCCCACCCAACGTCAACACCCCACCCACCAGGTGATACAGCGCCAACTGCTCATGCAGCACCACCGCCGCAATCAGCGCGGTGATCAACGGCAGCAGATTGAAAAACAGCGTGGTCCGGCTCGGCCCCAGGCGCACCACGGCCTGCATCCACGCCAGCGGCGCAAGCATCGAGGCCAGCAGGCAGGCGTAGAGCACCAGCGGGATGTTCTGCAGGGTCGGGCCGACTTTCGGTGAGGCGAGGAACAGCGGAAACAGCACCACCACCGCGACCAACACCTGTAAATACAACAACACTAGCGGCGACAAACGCAGCTGCCATTTTTTCAGCAGGGTGCTGTAAATCGCATACGCCAGCGTGGCGATCAGCATCATCGCGTCACCCAGGTTCACCCCGTGTTCCAGCAACGC
>NZ_JBNNVP010000017.1:0-123315 GCF_050280605.1 Pseudomonas sp. NPDC089918
CAACGCATTTGTTCAAGGTTCTCGCTGAACAAAGCAGTTCGCCGAAGTGGAATTTCTACAAGTACGTGGTCGATCGCCAGGGCAAGGTGATCGCCAATTTCTCCAGCCTGACCAAGCCGGATAATCCCGAGTTCATCGAGGCGGTGGAGAAAGCCCTCGCATCGAAACCCTGATCGACGCGCACTAAAAAGCCCCGCCTCTGTACAAGAGCGCGGGGCTTTTTCAATTCAGGCGGTGAGGGAGTCGCCGTGAATCATCAGAAACGGTATGTTGCGCCAACACCGAAACCGTTCGCATAGTTTTCATACTCTGCGCTGTAGTTCTGACGGCCGTTGCTGTTGTTGACCTTGACCGACTCTTCGCGCAGGTACGAGTACGCCACGTCGATGGTCAGGTCGTCGGTCGGGCTCCAGCCGGCGCCCAGGCTGAAAATCTTGCGATCGCCAGTCGGAATGCGCGGGGAACGGTTTTCGTTATTGGTCGGTGCCTGGTCAACGGACAGGCCGGTACGCAGGACCCATTGTTTGTTCAACTGGTACGAAGCGCCGATGGCGTGCGCCCAGGTGTCGTGCCAGTTCTGTTCTTCGGTGATGGTACCGAACTGGCCATTGAGGAGGGCCGGAACGCCTTTGTTTTCGACGGTGATTTCTTTCAGGCGGCTCCAGCGAGTCCAGGTGCTACCTGCGTAGAGCGTCCACTGGTCATCCAGTTGATGAGTGACCGAGAAGTCGACCGACTCAGGCGTGGTGATATCCAGAGACGCATCGTACTTCTGGTTCGGGTTCTGACCAACGGCACGGAGGAGGTTGTAATTGACCTTGGTGTCGCCTTCGAGCTTGTACTTCACTTTCGAGTGGTAGGTCAGGCCGACGCGCGTGCTGTCGGTGGCTTGAACCAGCACGCCGATGTTGTAGCCCAGCGCGGTGTCGTCACCCTTGATCTTGACCTTGCCGTCCGGTGCGGCCTGAGTGATCGACAGGTTCGATTCCAGGGTGCCGGCAATGTGGTTGATGGTCGGGCCAAAACCGATCGACACCTTGTCGTTGAAGGCGTAGCTGACGGTTGGCTGGAGAGTCACGATTTTGACTTCGCTCTTGCTGCCGAAGTATTTGCCGGCGAAGCCGTTCTCGTAGTCGGTCACCAGGCCGAATGGAGCGTAGACGCCGAAACCGAATGCCCACTGGTCATCGATTGGCTTTACGTAGTAGCCCATGGGCACGCCCATGAAAGGGACCATGTCACCTTTGTTGGTGCCACTGTTCGGACTGGAGCTCGCATCACTGATATCAGCGTGTGCGTCGATAAATGCAACACCACCGGTCACTTGTTCGCGCTTGAGGCGAGACATGCCGGCAGGGTTACCAAAAACCGTAGATGCGTCGTCGGCAGATGAAGATCGCCCGGCAAAACCTGTCCCCATCCCGCTGATGCTTTGTTCGTTGAGTGCGAAGCCACTTGCGAAGAGTTGGGTGGATGCCATGGCAACGGCGAGGCTAATGGTGGTTTTGAGCATTACTTTTTTCATTATTAGAATTCCTGGTGATCACCGGGGCGGAAATTACCAAGATTTTCGTCTGGGCGCTATAGCCTGTAACGCTTGAGTTAGAGCGGTTTTGTAGGACAATCCGACCAAAATCGCTACCTGTTGTACGATTTTCGGAAATGGGTGGCTTAGCAGGCGACCTGATTCAACGATGAAACACAGGTTTGCCACGCGTAGGTGAAATCTCGCAGACGACCTTGGGGCTGGAAAGTCTGGCGCCAGATTCGGGCCATTCCCAACAAGTCATCGGAGGCGGGGAGGGGAGTGTTCTGTTCTTCTACCAGCAGCCAGGCAATGGCGGTGGCGTAACGCAGGTTGACGGTCAATTCCAGATGCGGCCCGCTGAGAAAAGCATGCTGGCTGGCAAGGCCGCGGACCAGGCTTGCCCGATCCGGGTCCAGGGCCAGATAGTGATCCCAAAGGGCCTGGTGGCGGGGTTCGGTGATTCGGTACAGGCCGTGTCCACGGCGGTCATGCAGGGCTGAACCAAGGGCTGACTGACTGGCGGCGATGCCCAGCAGCAGGGATTCGGCAGTTGCGCTATGGCGTCCGAGGTAGATCAACGTCGGACGGATCACATAACGACACAGTTCGCTGGCAGCGATTCCCATAAAGCCCTCGAAACAGGAAGTGGTCGGCGATACCTGAAGGGCATTGGCAGCAGTGGAACGATTCAGGCTCGCCGCAAGCGGATCAAGCCGCTTGAGTTGAAGTGTAGTGTCATTATTTCGCTGTAAAGGACTGTTTTTAAAATATTTCCGGCTTCGAGTTATAACCGTTATATCGGTTGGTGCTTAGCCGCAGGTCGCGAAATGAGAAATATCGGGCAATAAAAAGCCCCGCTTTTGAGCAGGGCTTTTTAGGTTTTCAGCTTTTCTGGCGTCTCAGGCAACCAGTGCCTGGCGAGTACGCTCGATCACAGCCTGCAGCGGTTCTGCGCTGGAGTATTGATCAGGGTACAGGCGTTCGCTGTGACGAGCGATGCCGTGTTCGTTGACCAGAGTGAAGCTGAAGCAGCCTTTGCGAGCGGCCATAATCAGGCAGTTCATTGGAGCAAAAGCGTTGGTTAGGGTGCGAATGGCATCCTGAGTGTGGATTTGAGTGGACATAATTGGTGTTCCTACAAGCGACACGGATAAGAACCGTGCAAAGTTAAAACGTTCCAGTGACGACGACCACCATTGGTCGAACGAAGAACCCGACTGGAACAAAGCAGCCAGTTTGAAGCGCTGATAAATTGGCGCGCTTGGGCTGGCAGGTAGGTACTTAGGAGGGCAGGCAACACATCAAGGGCAAAGGTTCTGGGCCCGGGGTGAAGATCCTGATCAATTTGCAGGCTGGTTCGGTCAGAGTAAGTGAGCTTGGCAACACCCTTTGCTTTCGATTCAAAGGCTGCGTTGGCGCAAGATTTACCTGGAAACCATCGAGGTGGTCGATCCCGTTTTGTCGGTGGAGGCTTCTCTTAGGGAAGGCTGACCGGGGGATTTGTTCGACCAGAATTGACTTTCAGCTTGGTACTAACGCCGCGGATACTAACGGATTGAACTGCAGAAGGGAAGTCTGTTTGTAAAAAAGCGCTGAAGTGCCTGTCGGCAAGTCTCGATTGAGCTGTCAAAGAGCAGGCCAGTGCCCCGCAATAGCCCAGAACCCGACCGTTGATCCGAGCGAACGAGCGAGTCAGGATCGACCGGCGGCACGGGTTGCTCGGGTTTATCCCCAGACGCTGCCGAAAAACGCGCCGAAAAAGCGCATCGATATAACCGCCTCACAGGTACTTGTGCACATAAATTGCGCGAACTGTCATCCCACTGTCATCCTCGCCTCAACGGGAGTGGGTGCCTGTAATGAAAATTTAAGTCAATGAAAAACATCGCTTTTTTTTACTGGTGAAAAAATCGTCAGTTTGACTGCGAGCCCCGCGCCACACGGCTTTGCGCGAGTTCAAAGGCGGTTGTCCACTGAGTTATCCACAGCTTCTGTGGATTGTCCCAAGCGCTTGCTCTAGGACGGGCGTGCAGGCTTTTTTCGACTTTACCTGTATGAAAAAAAGAGTAGAGTGGCGCGCCTTCCGATCTGCCCTACAGTGCTTTATGAAGTTTCGCTCAGTATCAGTCTCTGCTGCTTCCACCTCTCCCAGTGTTACCCCACCTAAGCGCTTTTCGATGCGCGTGGCCGAGTGGCTACTCGACAGCCCGCGCCTGGGCGAAAACTCCAACATCAAACACTTCGCCGGACGCTTGCTTAAGCAGCCTGCCCTTGAAGGCGTCGTGGCCGCGCAAAGCCGTCTCGGCCAGCTAATGTGCCGCGAGTGCGGTAACGCTCGGGATCGCCGCATTGGCCAGGAGCTCCTGCGTCAGGCCGCGCGTGCGGGCGACCGACGTGCGCAACAGGAACTGGGCCTGAGCGAAGACTGAGCTGTCCAAGACCTGACGCCTTGGTTAACCTTCACGCTTTATCGAATCGGCAGGAGTGGCTATGGCGATGGACTTGACCAGCGCATTGCTGGGGCTGGCTGGTGCTGGGTTGCCGTTACTGGTACTGGCATGGCAACTTCAGCGTCGGGCGAGTGCGGGGCAGGCCGAGCTGGCGCTGCTGGAAGAGCGCCTTGCCATCGCCCAACAGACGCAGGATGGCTTGAATGCTCAGCTTGATACTTGCCGTGATGAAATCGCTGACCTGAGCCAGGCCAATGCCGCCAAACAAGCGGATCTGGCCGCCGTGCGCCGTGAAGTAGAACTGCTGCAGATCGAACGCGACGACGCCCGCGACGCATCTCACGCCTGGAACATCGAACGCGCCGGCAAAGAGGCTGAGTTGCGTCGTCTCGACGCGCAGGCCGCCTCTCTCAATGCCGAGCTGCGTGAGCAGCAGGAAAGCCATCAGCAGCGTCTCAACGACCTTCAAGGCTCGCGAGACGAGCTGCGCGCGCAATTCGCCGAGCTGGCGGGCAAGATCTTCGACGAGCGTGAGCAGCGTTTTGCCGAAACCAGTCAGCAGCGTTTGGGGCAGTTGCTCGATCCGTTGAAGGAGCGCATTCAGTCGTTCGAAAAGCGCGTTGAGGAAAGCTATCAAGCCGAAGCCCGCGAGCGTTTTTCCCTGGCCAAGGAACTGGAGCGGCTGCAACAGCTGAACCTGCGCCTGAGCGATGAAGCCACTAACCTGACGCGCGCCTTGAAGGGACAGAAAACACAAGGCAACTGGGGCGAACTGATTCTCGAGCGGGTGCTTGAGCACGCGGGTCTGGAGAAAGGGCGTGAGTATCAGACCCAGGTCAATCTCAAGGGGCCGGACGGTGAGCGTTTCCAGCCGGATGTGATTATTTACCTGCCCGGCGACAAGCAGGTCGTGGTCGATTCCAAAGTCAGCCTCACGGCCTATCAGCAATACGTGGCGGCCGAGGATGATGCCATCGGCCAGATCGCCATCAAGCAGCATGTGCTGTCCCTGCGCACTCACGTCAAAGGCTTGGCCGGCAAGGACTACAAGCGGCTCGACGGCTTGCACAGCCTGGATTTCGTTCTGCTTTTCGTCCCGATCGAAGCGGCGTTTTCTGCGGCGTTGCAGGCTGAGCCGACGCTGTTTCAGGAGGCATTCGACCGCAATATCGTGATCGTCAGCCCGACCACGTTGCTGGCCACTTTGCGGGTCATCGATAGCTTGTGGAAGCAGGAGCGCCAGAGCCAGAACGCTCGGGAAATCGCCGAGCGCGCCGGTTGGCTGTACGACAAGTTTGTGTTGTTCATTCAGGATCTGGATGAAGTCGGCAATCGCTTGCAGCAACTGGACAAGGCTTACAGCAACGCACGCAACAAGCTGACAGAAGGCCGTGGCAACCTGGTCAGTCGCAGCGAACAGCTCAAGTTGCTCGGAGCGCGGGCCAGCAAGAGCTTGCCGGCGGACCTGCTGGAGCGGGCAATGACCGATGTCGATGGCTTGGCCGAATTGCCGGAATAAGCAAGGCACCACCTAGTCTTCGTGGCGAGGGAGCTTGCTCCCGTTCGGCTGCGCAGCAGTCGTCAAGCAGACAGCGCGGTATACCTGACAGTCATCGTGGCAGCACTTGGGGCTGCTTCGCAGCCCAGCGGGAGCAAGCTCCCTCGCCACAGGTTTTGGGTGGTCTGGAGGGCCGCACTACAACGGCAAATGCCGACTCAACAACGCCCGCAACGCCGCCGGTTTCACCGGTTTGGCCAGGTAATCCAGGCCAGCTGCATGCACCTGGGCCACCGTCTCCGGCCGTCCATCGGCACTGATCACCACCCCTGGCACCGGCTCGCCCAGTTGCGTGCGCAACCAGGCCATCAACTCGGTCCCGGTTTCGCCATCGTCCAGGTGGTAATCCACCAGCGCCAGTTGCGGGCGCATCCCATCGCCGAGCAGCGTCGCGCATTCCTCACGGTTGCGCGCGGTCCAGACCTGGCAACCCCAGCGCGTCAGCAAACTGTTCATGCCGATCAGGATGCTGTCTTCGTTATCGATACACAGCACCTGCGCGCCGCTGAGCAAATGGCCATTGAGTTCGGCCACTTTGGCCGGCGTCGCGGCTTGTACCCGAGCCAGCGGTACGCTGACACTGAACACACTGCCGCGACCCGGCCAGGAACGCACGCGCAAGGTGTGACCCAGCACGCGACACAGCCCATCGGCAATCGCCAGGCCCAGGCCCAGACCTTTCTCGGCCCGGGTCTGGTGGCTGTCGAGGCGTTTGAATTCTTCGAAAATCACCTGCAGTTTGTCTTCTGGAATACCCGGTCCACGGTCCCAGACCTCAAGGCATAGCTCGCCGTTGCGCCGCCGAACGCCGAGCAGCACCGGCCCTTTGGCGTAGCGGAAGGCGTTGGTCAGGAAGTTCTGCAAAATCCGTCGCAGCAGTTTGATGTCGCTATCGACCCGCAGCGCGCTGCCCCTGACGCGAAATTTCAGCCCCTGTTCCTGCGCCAGAGCCTTGAACTCGGCGCCTAGCGTATGGAATAAATCATTGAGCTCGAAGGGCTTGCGATCAGGGTTGATCTTGCCGTTTTCCAGGCGGGAAATGTCCAGCAGGTCGCTGATCAGGTCCTCGGCCGAGCGTAGCGAACTGTCCAGATGATGAACCAGCTTGCGGGCTTCGCTGGATAAATTTTCTTCCTGGTGGGAGAGGGCGGCAGAGAACAGCCGTGCAGCATTCAGCGGTTGCATCAAGTCATGGCTGACGGCAGCCAGGAAACGGGTTTTCGACTGGTTCGCCGATTCGGCGGTGCCCTTGGCTTCAGTCAGGGCAACGTTGAGTTGCGACAGTTCGTGGGTCCGTTCGATGACCCGTTGCTCGAGGCCTTCGTTCGCTTCGGTCAGCGCTTGTTCGGCCTCGCGGAACGCGGTGATGTCGGTGAAACTCATGACGAAACCGCCGCCGGGCATCGGGTTACCGATCAGCTCGATCACTCGACCATTGGGGAACAACCGTTCGGAGGTATGGGCCCGGCCCTGACGCATCCAGTGCAAGCGGCGGGCGACATGCACTTGCGCTTCGCCGGGGCCGCACAGGCCGCGTTCGGCGTTGTAGCGAATGATGTCGGCAATCGGCCGGCCCACGCTGATCAAACCGTCGGGGTAGTTGAATAGCTCAAGGTAGCGCCGGTTCCAGGCCACCAGTTTCAACGACTGGTCGACCACGCTGATGCCCTGGGTGATGTTCTCGATGGCGCCTTGCAGCAAGGCGCGGTTGAACTGCAGCACCTCCGAAGTTTCGTCGGCGATCCGCACGACATCCTCGAGTTGCATTTCCCGACCTTCGATGGCGGCTTTTACCACTGCCCGGGTCGAAGATGCGCCGAGTACACCGGCCAGCAAGCGTTCGGTATGGGCGATCCATTCACCGTCCGCGTTTTGGGTCGGGCTGAAGCCTTTGCCCTGACGGTAGGCGAAACGGATGAAACTCTGACGAGCGCGTTCTTCGCCGACAAAACGGGCGGCCAGTTGCAGCAAGTCGTTGATCTGTACTGCCAGCATTGAGCGGGCATTGGGTCGCGCGCTGATTTCCTGGCCGATGAAGCGGCCGGCCTGCCAGTGCTCCGAAACCCGCGTGCGTGATAGTAGCGAGACCCAGGTGAACAAGGTGAAGTTGCCCGCCAGGGACAGCACCACGCCTTGAGTCAGCGGTGTGATCGGCAAGTTCAACGGGTTGCCTTGCAGCCAGGCTAGGCCTGGAAAACTGCTCAAGGGCAAGCCAAGACTGTTGGCGGCGATCGGCAACACCAACGTGTAGAACCAGAGGAACGTGCCGGCGGCCAGCCCGGCAAACACTCCACGACGGTTAGCCTGTTTCCAGTACAGCGCGCCGAGCATGGCCGGGGCCAGTTGGGTCACGGCGGCGAAGGCGATCTGGCCGATGGTCGCCAGGCTCGCGGTGGAGCCCAGCAGTCGATAACTGACGTAGGCCAACAGCAGAATGACCACGATGCTCACCCGGCGCACCGAAAGCATCCACTGGCGGAACACTTCGAACGGCCGCTCCGCGTTGTTACGCCGCAGCAACCACGGCAGCAGCATGTCGTTGGAGAGCATGGTCGACAGCGCCACGCTGGCCACGATCACCATACCGGTCGCCGCCGAAGCACCGCCGATAAACGCCAGCATCGCCAAGGCAGGGTGAGATTCGGCCAGAGGCAGGCTGATGACGAATGAGTCCGGCAGTACCGAACTGGGCAGCATCATCTGACCGGCCAGTGCGATCGGCACGACAAACAGCGCCGCCAGCGCCAGATAGGCCGGGAACACCCACTTGGCCAAGCGCAGATCCTGGGGGTCGATGTTTTCCACCACGGTTACATGGAACTGCCGGGGCAGGCAGATGATCGCCATCATCGCCACGCCGGTTTGCACCACCATGGACGGCCAGTTGATGGTTTCTTTCCAGTACGCCTCGAGGCGCGGGGCGAGCATGGCCTGGTCGAACAGGTCGTCGAAACCGTCGTACAGGCCGTAGGTCACGAACGCGCCGACCGCGAGAAAAGCGAACAGCTTGACCAGCGACTCAAAAGCAATCGCCAGCACCATGCCGCGGTGGTGTTCTGTGGCGTCGAGGTTGCGGGTACCAAAAACGATGGTGAACAGTGCAAGCACCAAGGAGACGATCAGCGCCGTGTCTTGCGCGCGCGTGCCCATGGCGTCAGCACCGGCGCCGATCAGCAGGTTCACGCCCAGCACGATGCCCTTGAGCTGCAAGGCGATGTACGGCAGCACGCCGACCAGACAGATCAGCGCCACCACCACCGCCAGCGACTGGGATTTGCCGTAGCGGGCGGCGATGAAGTCGGCGATGGAGGTGATGTTCTCCTGTTTGCTGATCATCACCATTTTTTGCAGGACCCACGGCGCGCACACCAGCAGCAGGATCGGCCCGAGATAGATCGGCAGGAATGACCAGAGTTGCTCGGCCGCCTGGCCCACGGCACCAAAGAATGTCCAGCTGGTGCAATAAACGGCCAGCGACAGGCTGTACACCCAGGCACGCATCCGTGGCGGCAACGGTGTGCTGCGCCGGTCACCGTAAAAGGCGATAGCGAACAGGATGGCCATATAGGCCAGGGCGACGGTGGCGATCAGCCCGATGGACAGCGACATGGGAACTCCAGACAAAAGACCTCCGGGACTGCGCCCGGTCAGGACAGTCTCGCATGACCGCTTGAGTTAGTCAGTGTCGACCAAGGTCGTGGCGTGGTGGGGTGTCGCAGGTTGGGAGCCGTCAGATCTTTGATGCCTGTGCAGGCTTCATCGCGAGCAGGCTCGCTCCCACATTGGATCTATGCCGGTCACAATTTATGTGTCCACTGAAGATCAACTGTGGGAGCGAGCCTGCTCGCGATGGCGGTTACTGATTCAGCGCAATATCAATCAACCGATGCAACTCTTCAACCTCCAGCGCCTGCGCTGAAAACAAGATGCGAAACACCGTCGGCGCCACCACCATATTGATCAGCCGATCGACACTCGGCTTCGGCTGATCGGGATAGCGATCCAGAATCGTCTGCAACTGCCCGCCAATGATCGTCACGCAATAGCCCGGTGTGGCGCTGGATTGCACGTCGCGCATCATGTTGCGCCCGGGCTCGGAACTCATTTCGTCCAGATACTGCTCCGCCCAGGCCCGCACATCACCGCGCAGGTTGCCGGTATTGGCCGGTTCGCTGTCGGGGCGCATGCGGGCGAGGGCGACGTCGGCCAGCAGCACCGACAGATCACCCCAGCGCCGGTAAATGGTCGACGGCGTCACCCCGGCCCGTGCAGCAATTTGCGGTACCGTCACGCTGGCACGATCCTGTTCTTCGAGGAGTGCGCGGACTGCCGAGTGAATCGACTCTTGGACCCTGGCGCTACGGCCACCTGGGCGTAAACCTTCTTTAATAGCCATACGGCGGACCTTAACACAAAGAATTTGCTTTAAGCGTTAGCCGGTAGCACACTCCGCAAAAGCAAAAAGTTAGCTTTTGCGGAGTGTGCCCATGTCCCGTCTAACGTCAAACCGTTCCAGCCTGTGGTTTCTGGCGATCACCTTACTCAGTTTTCTCGCCGCTTCCACCGCGCCGACACCGTTGTATCACTTGTATCAAGAACACCTGCGGTTCTCGGCAGCGACCCTGACCCTGATTTTCGGCGTCTACGCCCTCAGCTTGCTGGCGGCGCTGCTCACGGTTGGTTCGCTCTCGGATTATCTGGGGCGCAAACCGGTGATTTTCACCGCCGTGTTGCTGAACATGCTGGCGATGTTGCTGTTCATCAACGCCGACAGCGTTGCTTGGCTGATCGGTGCGCGGGTCCTGCAGGGTTTTGCCACGGGCATGGCCACCGCCGTTTTGAGTGCGGCGCTGCTGGATACTGACCGTCAGCAGGGGCCGATGGTCAACAGCGTCGCGCCGTTGCTGGGCATGGCGCTGGGTGCCATGGGCTGCGGTGTGTTGGCCGAGTTTGCGCCGCTGCCGCTGCAATTGACCTATTGGGTGCTGTTCGCGCTGTTTGTGATGCAAGCGTTGTATGTCTGGCGCCTGCCGGAAAGCGTCACTCGACAACCGGGTGCCTGGGCCTCGCTACGCCCGACCCTGCATGTGCCGATTCAGGCGCGGCGGATGCTGTGGCGGGTGCTGCCGATAGATCTAGCGGTGTGGGCGCTCGGTGGTTTTTTCGCTTCTTTGGCGCCGTCCCTGGTGCGGACTGCCACCGGGTCCACCTCGAATCTGATTGGCGGGGCGACGGTGGCCGTTTTGACGGTGACTGGCGCCTTGATGATCTACACCTTGCGCAATCGGCCGGCCGACAAAGTCTTGCTGTTGGGCGCGAGCCTGCTGCCTGCAGGCGTTGCGTTGATTCTGCTGGCAGTGCACAGCGCCAGCCTGCCGTTGTTTTTCTTTGGCACTCTGGTGGCGGGCGGCGGTTTTGGCGCGGGTTTCCTGGGTGCCCTGCGAAGCATCGTGCCGTTGGCCTTGCCTCATGAACGGGCGGGGCTGATGTCGGCGTTTTATGTGCTTAGTTATCTGGCGTTCTGCTTGCCTTCATTACTGGCTGGCAGTCTGACGCGGACCTTTGGGCTCGTGGCAACCACCGATGGTTATGGTGCGGTGCTGATCATACTGTCGCTCGGTGCGCTGGTCGGGTTGATGCGTGAGCAGTCCGTCAAAGTCTGTGGCGTCGATGTTCGATGACCGTTAGCCTTGGCACCGCCATTCATTTCGACGGACCGACCCGTGAAGATCATCCGCAGCAAATCCTTCACCGCTGACCGCGCCTGGGCGGCGCTGGACATCGCCAACATGAACGGCATCACCACACGTTTGCACTGGACCGATCAGGCTTATAAATGGCATATCAACGACGGTCAGGAAGTGTTCGTGGTGCTCGATGGGCAGGTGCAGATGCGTTATCGCGAAGAAGGCCAGGAGAAGGAAACGCTACTCGAAGTCGGCGATATTTTTTATGCGTCGGTGGGCACCGAGCATGTGGCTCATCCGCTGGGTGTGGCGCGGATTTTGGTGATCGAGACCGAAGACAGCGTCTAACGCCATATCTGTAAAACAGATAACAGTTAGAGATATTACCCGTTATATCGATATTCGATTCGGATCTACCATGAGCTCCACCTCACGAGAGGACAGGAGTTCACCATGACCTGCACCCATAGCGTTAAACCCGGTATCAAACCGTTCAGTCATTTGCAGCACCCTCGAGAAGCCATCCGCCAATTCACCCCCAACTGGTTCGCAGCGACCATGGGCACGGGTGTATTGGCGCTCGCGCTTGCGCAATTGCCGGTGGCGAATCCCGGTCTGCATGCGTTTGCCGAAGGCCTGTGGCTGTTCAACATTGTCCTGTTTGTTATGTTCACGGCCATGTATGCCGCGCGTTGGGTCATGTTCTTCGACGAGGCGCGGCGGATTTTCGGGCACTCCACGGTTTCGATGTTTTTCGGCACCATTCCCATGGGCCTTGCGACCCTCATCAATGGCTTTCTGCTGTTCGGTTTGCCGCGCTGGGGTGACGGTGTGATTCATCTCGCCGAAGTGCTCTGGTGGCTGGACGTGGCGATGTCGCTGGCTTGCGGCGTATTGATTCCCTACATGATGTTCACCCGTCAGGAGCACAGCATCGACCAGATGACCGCAGTCTGGCTGTTACCGGTGGTGGCGGCGGAAGTGGCGGCTGCCAGCGGCGGCTTGCTGGCGCCGCATCTGGCCGATGCTCATTCACAACTGGTGGTGCTGGTGACCAGCTACGTGCTGTGGGCCTTTTCCCTGCCGGTGGCGTTCAGCATTCTGACTATCCTGTTGCTGCGCATGGCGTTGCATAAATTGCCCCACGAAAACATGGCCGCCTCAAGCTGGCTGGCCCTTGGGCCGATTGGCACCGGTGCGCTGGGCATGTTGCTGTTGGGGGCCGACGCGCCAGCGATCTTTGCCGCCAACGGTTTGCCGGGTATCGGCGAGATCGCCGCAGGGCTTGGCTTGGTGGCCGGCATCACGCTGTGGGGCTTCGGGCTCTGGTGGATGCTGATTGCGCTGTTGATCACTGTGCGTTACTTGCGCGCCGGTATTCCGTTCAACCTCGGCTGGTGGGGCTTCACTTTCCCGTTGGGCGTCTATTCTTTGGCGACGTTGAACCTGGCGAGCACGTTGCACCTGACGTTTTTCAGTGTCTTTGGCTGTGTACTGGTGGCGTTGCTGGCGGTGATGTGGCTGATTGTTGCCAAACGCACGGTGCAGGGCGCATGGCGAGGTGAGTTGTTTGTTTCGCCGTGCATTGCAGGATTAAACAAATAACCGGCAAAGATTGGGTAATCTGTGGCCTGGATCGACGTTCGACATTCCAATAACAATTGCCACGCCACTTTTTATCCAACATCAGCTACCCAACATCAGGGACACATGGAAGATGAGTCACCCCTCGCAGTTCACCTTGCTTCGCACTCGGCGCTTCCTGCCGTTTTTTGTCACGCAGTCGCTGGGGGCCTTCAACGACAACATTTTCAAGCAGTCGTTGATCCTCGCCATTTTGTACCGGCTGACCATCGAGGGTGACCGTTCGATTTGGGTCAACCTGTGTGCGTTGCTGTTTATCTTGCCGTTTTTCCTGTTCTCGGCTCTGGCGGGGCAGTTCGGGGAAAAGTTTGCCAAGGACGCACTGATCCGTCTGATCAAGCTCGGGGAAATCGTCATCATGGCGGTGGGGGCGGTCGGTTTCATGTTCGATCACCTGTCGCTGATGCTGGTGGCACTGTTTGCCATGGGCACCCACTCGGCGCTGTTCGGGCCGGTGAAGTACTCGATCCTGCCGCAGGCCTTGCGCGAAGAAGAGCTGGTGGGCGGCAATGGTCTGGTGGAAATGGGCACCTTCCTGGCGATTCTCGCCGGGACCATTGGCGCCGGCATCATGATGTCGGCCAGCAACTACGCGCCGGTGGTGTCCACGGCAATCATTGGTATCGCCGTGCTCGGTTACCTGGCCAGCCGCAGCATTCCCCGGGCTGCCGCGGCATCGCCGGAAATGCGTTTGAACTGGAACATTTTCAGCCAGTCCTGGGCTACCTTGAAGTTGGGCCTGGGGCAAACCCCGGCAGTATCGCGTTCGATCGTCGGCAACTCATGGTTCTGGTTTGTCGGGGCGATTTATCTGACGCAGATCCCGGCGTATGCCAAGGAATGGATGCACGGCGACGAGACTGTGGTGACGCTGATTCTTACAGTGTTCTCGGTCGGTATCGCACTGGGTTCGATGCTCTGCGAAAAACTCTCCGGGCGCAAAGTCGAGATCGGTCTGGTGCCGTTTGGCTCATTCGGTCTGACGGTGTTTGGCCTGTTGCTGTGGTGGCATTCCGGCGCGATTCCAGACAGCGTTGCCGGTCATGGCTGGATCGAAGTCCTTGGGTTCGGTCACGCCTGGCTGGTGTTGATCGACATCCTCGGGCTCGGAATCTTCGGCGGTTTCTACATCGTGCCGCTGTATGCGCTGATCCAGTCGCGTACTGTCGAGAACGAACGGGCGCGGGTGATCGCCGCCAACAACATTCTTAACGCCCTGTTCATGGTGGTCTCGGCGATTGTGTCGATCGTCTTGCTGAGCATCGCCAAGCTATCGATCCCGCAGCTGTTCCTGGTGGTGTCGCTGCTGAACATTGGCGTCAATGCTTACATCTTCAAAATCGTCCCCGAGTTCAGCATGCGCTTCATGATCTGGCTGCTTGGCCATTCCATGTACCGCGTTGAACATCGCAATCTGGAGCTGATTCCCGATGAAGGCGCGGCATTGCTGGTTTGCAACCATGTGTCGTTCGTCGATGCGTTGCTGATTGGCGGCGCAGTGCGTCGGCCGATTCGCTTTGTGATGTATTACAAAATCTACAATCTGCCGGTGCTGAACTTCATCTTCCGTACGGCGGGGACGATTCCGATTGCCGGGCGTCAGGAAGACATTCAGATCTACGAAAAAGCCTTCACCCGCATCGCCCGGTATCTGAAGGACGGCGAACTGGTGTGCATTTTCCCTGAAGGCAAGTTGACCGCCGATGGCGAAATCAATGAATTCAAGGGCGGGCTGACACGGATTCTCGAAGAAACACCGGTGCCGGTGATTCCGCTGGCATTGCAGGGGTTGTGGGGGAGTTTCTTCAGTCGCGATCCGAACAAGGGGATGTTTCGTCGGTTGTGGTCGCGGGTGACATTGGTGGCGGGGCCGGCGGTGGCCGTTGAAGTGGCTGAACCGGCGACACTGCAAGGGTTGGTGGGGGAATTGCGTGGGGCCGTCAGGTAGTCGTTGATCGTGAGGGCCTCATCGCGGGCAAGCCCGGCTCCCACAGGGATTGACGGTGTGTCCACAATAGGTGACACAACACAGAACCTGTGGGAGCCGGGCTTGCCCGCGATGGCGTCAGTGGCCTAAGCGCTAACCTTGAGCCCAACCAACCCGGCAATGATCAACGCCACACTGGCCAGCCGAAACAACGCCATGGATTCACCAAACAAAATGATCCCGGCGATTACCGTGCCCACCGCACCCACGCCAGTCCAGATCGCATAGGCCGTGCCCAGCGGCAATTCCTTCATGGCAAGGCCCAGCAGGCCAAGGCTGATCGCCATGGCCGCGATGGTCAGTGCGGTAGGAAGAGGGCGGCTGAAACCGTCGGTGTATTTCAGGCCGACGGCCCAGCCGACTTCGAAAAGGCCGGCGAGAAACAGAATGATCCAGGACATCAGAGACCTCCATCGATGGATGGGGTCGTCCCCGGATTAATGATTCGATCGAGCCGCGAGGTCGTCCCCGCGTTGCGCAATAGAGTGCCCATCATTAACCCGAGGATCAAGTTTTCGGCTTAATCCGCTGCCTGCTGAGCAGCGATTTGCCGGTCTTCTTTCTCGCTCATACGACGGAAATACGTCGAGAGCAGTGCTCCGGAAATGTTGTGCCAGACGCTGAACAACGCGCTTGGCACCGCTGCCAGCGGCGAGAAGTGCGCGCTGGCCAGGGCCGCGCCCAGGCCGGAGTTCTGCATGCCGACTTCCAGTGCCAGGGATTTGCGTTGGGCCAGTGGCAGGTTGAACAGGCGCCCGGTGAAGTAACCCAGCAAGTAGCCGAAGCTGTTGTGCAACATCACCACGGCCATGATCAGCAGGCCGGATTCGGCAATCTTCGCCTGGCTGGCAGCCACCACGGCAGTGACGATGATCACGATGCTCACCACCGACACCAGTGGTAATACGTCTACCGCGTGACGAACCCGATCACCGAGTACGCGCTGGGCAACCACGCCGAGCACGATCGGCAGCAGCACGACTTGCAGGATCGACCAGAACAGCTCCATGAACGACACCGGCAACCAGGCCGAAGCCAGTAGCCAGATCAGCGCTGGCGTCAGCAGCGGAGCGAGGAGGGTAGTGACGGCGGCAATGGCCACCGACAACGCCAGATCGCCACGCGCCAGCCAGGTCATCACGTTCGAGGAGGTGCCGCTTGGGCAGCAGCCGACCAGAATCACACCGACGGCGATCTCTGGCGGCAGGTGGAAAACCTGGCAGAGTAACCACGCCACACCGGGCATGATCACGAAATGGGCGACTACGCCCAGCGCCACGCGCCACGGATGGCGAGCGACTTCGGCGAAGTCCTCAAGCTTGAGGGTCAGGCCCATGCCGAACATCACCAGCCCCAGCAGCGGTACGATGGCGCCTTTCAAACCGATGAACCAGGTCGGTTGCACAAACGCCACCACGGCGAAAATCAGTACCCAGTAAGCGAAGGTATTGCCGACAAAACGACTCAATGCAGCCAGTGCGCGCATGGCCTGATCCTTATTCTTGAGTAACACCACAAAACCAATGTGGGAGCGGGCTTGCTCGCGAAGGCGTCATAACATTCAACATCAATGTCGACTGTCAGTGCGCTTTCGCGAGCAAGCCCGCTCCCACAGTAGAGATCACAAGCCTTTAAATACCTTGCGGGGTCTCTTCACCACCCAACGCTTCAACCATCGCCGGCAGGAAGTCGCCGAAGGTCAGCATCATCAGGGTAAAACTGGCGTCCAGTTGCCCCAGGGCTTCGTCGCCACCGTCCTGTTCCGCCTGATCCTGCAGCAGGTCTTCGAACTTCAGGCGCTTGACCACCATTTTGTCGTCAAGCACGAACGACAGTTTGTCCTGCCAGGCCAGCGACAGTTGAGTGACCACTTTGCCGGTGCTCAGGTGCAGCTGGATTTCTTCGCTGGTCAGGTCCTGACGCTTGCAGCGCACGATGCCGCCGTCTTCGTGGGTGTCGCGCAGTTCGCACTCGTCCAGCACGAAGAAATCGTCCGCGGCTTTCTGGGTGGTGACCCACTCGGTCATGGTGGCGGTCGGCGACATCTTCACTGTCAGCGGACGCACTGGCAGCGAGCCGATCACTTCGCGCAGAGTAGACAGCAGGTCTTCGGCACGTTTCGGGCTGGCCGAGTTAACCAGGATCAGGCCCTGTTTCGGCGCGATGGCGGCGAAGGTCGACGAGCGACGGATAAAGGCGCGGGGCAGGAAGGCCTGGATGATTTCATCCTTGATCTGATCGCGTTCCTTTTTGTAGACCTTGCGCATTTGTTCGGCTTCGATCTCTTCGACCTTTTCCTTCACCGCATCACGCACGACACTGCCCGGCAGAATGCGTTCTTCCTTACGGGCGGCGATCAGCAAGAAGTCGCCGCTGATGTGCACCAGTGGTGCGTCTTCGCCCTTGCCGAATGGCGCGACGAAACCGTAGGTGGTCAACTCCTGGCTTGCACATGGACGCGCCAGTTTGGTGGCCAGTGCAGTTTCCAACGCCTCGGCATCAAAAGGCAGATCTTGGGTCAGGCGATAGATAAGCAGGTTTTTGAACCACATGGGGTGAGTCTCTCCTTTATACAAAGGGGGGCATTATTGTCCTCCGTGTGCCATAGGCCAACCCTTCTCTAAGCCTTTGGAAGGCCTGAGAAAATTAATTAAAAAAGTGCTTGCCAGAGGTTGGGTCGCTACGTAGAATGCGCGCCACACCGAAAGTGAAGGGTGATTAGCTCAGCTGGGAGAGCGTCTGCCTTACAAGCAGAATGTCGGCGGTTCGATCCCGTCATCACCCACCATTCGCTTTAGTGTTACGCGCAGCGGTAGTTCAGTCGGTTAGAATACCGGCCTGTCACGCCGGGGGTCGCGGGTTCGAGTCCCGTCCGCTGCGCCATATTCGGTAACCTGGAACGCTGAACGCCAGGTCACCACGGAAAAGCCCGCTAACGCGGGTTTTTTTCTGCCTGAGGTTCCTGCAGGGTGTGTCGTTTTACCGGTTTTCAGATTTTTTTGATTTTTTATCAATTAAATCAACACTTTATGAAAATCTGTGGCACAATGCGCCCCGCAACGAAGGTAAAGGGTGATTAGCTCAGCTGGGAGAGCGTCTGCCTTACAAGCAGAATGTCGGCGGTTCGATCCCGTCATCACCCACCACTTACTTTCAACGCTACGCGCAGCGGTAGTTCAGTCGGTTAGAATACCGGCCTGTCACGCCGGGGGTCGCGGGTTCGAGTCCCGTCCGCTGCGCCATATTCGGTATCTGGAACGCTGAACGCCAGATCACCACAGAAAGCCCGCTTAATGCGGGCTTTTTGCTGTCTGGGATTTGGCTTTGTGCTGACCTTCCACTGAAAAAGCGACCCGAACAGGTCAATACTGGTCAGTTAAGCGCGGAACCTGTGGGAGCGGGCTTGCCCGCGATAGCGACCTGTCTGACGCATCAATTATGAATGTGCTGCCGTCATCGCGGGCAAGCCCGCTCCCACATGGATTGCGCTTGACTGGCATTACCCGAACAGGTCGCTTTATTGTTCGGCGTTACGACTGTGCCGGTAGTCGCTGACGGCCTCATACACCGCTTTTCGCAACCGGTTGATCCCGCCAATCGGCCTATGGGCTTCAAGCCCGAACCATGGGTTGAAGGACAGGTTGTCGCATTGCAGGTTCAGCGCCGGGGTGTCGAAATCCTGGGCAGGCAGTTTGATCCGGGCCACGGTTTCGAAGGGCGCGTCGCTTTCGTTCCACTCGATACTGGTGTCTTCGATCGGCATGTACTTGCCCGCATCCTGACGCTGGATCTGTAAAACGAAACAGGCCGGCACCCGATCGGTCGACAACTGCTGATTCAGCGCGTTGCGCAGGAAATTCGGCAGGTTTTGATTTTGCGTGGGCAGCGCGTAGACCGGGCAGCTATCAGGGTCCGGCATCACGCGGAATTTAGCGTTAGCTTTACCGAACTTGTACGGCGAAACCGAAAAGTAAGTGGTCTGCGTCGGGCTTGCCGGGGCAGGGGAGAGCGTCGCCAGCGCAATAAACAGATGGCGAACTTGCCACGTGCGCGGGTCCCAGCCCGGGAAGAACGCCATCGCCTTTTTGCCATCAGCCTGAGCAGCCACATTCTGACGATACTCAGCGACATCGCTGACAAAGAAGTTCGGATGGTTGAACATCACGAAGTCCTGTTCGCTGTGCCCTTGTCGGTCACTCAGCAACTGTTTACCAGGCACATCGAATAGTTTGATGGCCATGCCCCGGGCATCGCGGATGCTATCGAACTGCGGATACGCATTGCCGTTGGACAGCCGTACCGTCGCTTGCCAGGTTTTTCCCGGTTCGCTGAACACGCCCTGACGTAACTCCGCCGTCAGACCCGGCAGCACCTGAACCTCGGCCTTCACGCAGCCATGGGCCTTGGCATGGGCATCGCGCAGGTAGCGAGTGCTTTCCCGGTGTTGATCGACGATACGTACGGCCGTCTGGATGATGTCCTGGGTCATTGCCGCTTCGCCGTCCGGAATCAGTTCTTCAGCCGATACCGGGCCGCGATGCTGCCAGGCGGACCAGGCCATGATCAGCGCCCAGCCAAGCAGGCCCAGACCCAACAACCACAGCAGGGTTTTGCCGAGGAAGGCGCCCAGGCGCAACCAGAGAGTGATCAGCATGGGTCAATCCTTTTGACTGAGGCGGCGGTCTGGCAATTGCGACTCCATCGGGCCGCCCAACACTTTCAGGTATTCCAGCAGCGCCCAGCGTTCCTCCGGTTGCAGCAGACGACCAATGACGCCGTTACCGCGTTCACCTGCGCGGAACTCGTGACCGCTGTTGTGATTACCGGTAATGCGCGTGTCGAACACAAAACCGTTGGTGAAGGCTTCGGTGCGATAGCCCAAGTGTTTAGGGTCATATTCGAAGGTGCCTTTGTAGAACGTGGTCGGGCGTTCACTTTGTGGCGAGAGCAATTGATAAAGGCTCGGTACCGAACCGTTGTGCAGAAACGGCGGCGTGGCCCAGACGCCCGCCAAAGGTCGGGCCTTGTAGCTACGCAACTCCTGAACGCCGATCGGCAGGCCGAATCCGTCCAGGTTCGGGCGCTCTGCGGGTGTCACTTTGGCTTCGCGGTAGGCCTGGTTGCCCACGAAAGCAGTGACGTAAGCCAGTCCCTTGGCCACGGACAATTGGCTCATATCCAAGGGTTCTGTGGGTTTGGGATGCAGTTGTACGTCCAGTTGCGCAAGCTCCGCCGGATCCCACTGTAAAGCCGTCAGATCGAAGCGATGATCGGCAATGTTGTTGGCGGCGCCGGGGTCTGTGCCAATGATCTCCACAGGCAGCAATTTCAGATGTTGCACCGGTCTGCCGTCGCTTTGGGTGACGCGGGGGACATGACACCCGGCGCAATTTTCAGCGAACAGTTCGCGGCCTTTTGCGGCCAGGGGCTTGTCGATGTTGCCCAACAGGGCTTCCGGCCAGGCAGGCGGTTTGAGTCGTTGCAGGGTTTTTTCGATCCGATGCAGATCGCGCACCCGGACGCTGGACGGGTAGCGGTCGTCGCCCTTGAGCGGCTGCCCGCTGCTGTCGAAGAAATTCAGCGTGGCGCCCACACCCAAGGCCTCTCCGATATTACGGGCCATCGGTTGCTGCGCCGAACCGTTCCACTGCACCCAGTCGAAGGTCCACATATCCCACAGTTGCGGGTAGTCCACCGGAGCGTTGGCCACACGGTAGTTGGCGGGTGAGATCGCGTCGCCGAAGCTGGCGTTGGCAATGCGCCCGAAAGCATCGGTGCGGCCAGGACCTTCTTCGGTGGGGTAAAGGCCTCGATGGGTGTCGTTCCAGGCCACCTTCAAGAAGGTATCGAGGGATCCTTTGAACTCCCGACGCAGCTGTTGGTGCCGTGCATCGTAGTCCTGACCCAAAACATTGCGGGCGAAACGTTCGAATTTCCAGGGGTTGTAGTAAGTCGAGGCGAGACTGGCCACTAGTGCCTGGCCGAAACTGCCGCCACGCAGGGTAGGGACGCTGGAGGGCAACACATGCTGGGCCGAGCCGCCGTCGATGCGCACAGTCTGGCCATTGAAGCGTAATTCGCCGGTGTGGCAGGCGGCGCACGTGATGTCCAGAAACTCGTCCTGGCTGCCGGGGTTTTGATGACGGGCAAAACCGACGGGCAAGTTACCAGGATTGTTCGGTGTGGCTTTCTGGCTCGGGTCGACCAGAAAACCAAAGCGTGCAAGGTATTCAGGAGCGGCGAATCGTTTTTGCGAAAAGGGCAATTCAAGGGCACTGAACCAGTCATAGCGCAAGCCTTTGACCTGGGTACCCTGAGGGGTGAAGTAGTAAGCCTGTCGGTCGTCGGCGCTCCATTGCTCCAGGTAATTTACCTGTTGCGCCGGTGACCAGGCCGGCAATTTCGGGTTGGCGACGTAATACAGCACTACGGCGAGGCCCAGCCCCAGCAATACTGCGATCAGGATCAGCAAGCGGAATATGAGGCGCACGATAAACGTCCTTGTCAGTTTGTAACTCTCTTATGCCTCAGCTCACGAAGTGCGGCAAGAGGCCATTACGCCAGAGTCTGTGGGAACCGGCCCTCAAGTCCGTAAGAGCCAAATGACAGAAGCTTCATCCTTCTATAGCCAAAATGCGTTTAAACACCTGAACTTATCAGACGTTTCCTGCTCTCATGCCGGTAGCCATTGGTCGTGGCGGCCTGATAAGCTCGCGGCTTTACTCGATTGCCCTTTAGGCGCATGAACAAGGAAATAGCATGAAACAGCATCGGTTGGCGGCGGCGGTGGCCCTGGTTGGCCTGGTACTTGCGGGTTGTGATTCGCAGACCAGCGTAGAGCTGAAAACCCCGGCGCAAAAAGCTTCCTACGGTATCGGCCTGAACATGGGCAAAAGCCTGGCTCAGGAAGGCATGGATGATCTGGATTCCAAAGCGGTAGCCCAGGGCATCGAAGATGCCGTCGGCAAGAAAGAACAGAAGCTGAAAGATGAAGAGCTGGTTGAAGCCTTCGCTGCATTGCAAAAGCGTGCTGAAGAGCGTTTGGCCAAGATGAGCGAAGAGTCGGCAGCCGCTGGCAAGAAATTCCTCGAAGAGAACGGCAAGAAAGCGGGTGTCACCACCACGGCTTCCGGCCTGCAATACGAAGTGGTCAAGAAAGCCGACGGCGCTCAGCCTAAGCCGACCGACGTAGTGACTGTTCACTACACCGGTAAATTGACCAATGGCACCGTTTTCGACAGTTCCGTCGAGCGCGGCAGCCCGATCGATCTGCCGGTCAGCGGTGTGATTCCGGGTTGGGTCGAAGGCCTGCAGCTGATGCACGTTGGCGAGAAGTACAAGCTGTACATCCCTAGTGAACTGGCTTACGGCGCCCAAAGCCCAAGCCCGGCGATTCCAGCCAACTCGGTACTGGTATTCGACCTGGAGCTGCTGGCCATCAAGGATCCAGCAAAACAAGACGCCCCCAAATAATTCGCGTCTGCTTTAAAAACAACGCCTCGCTTATGCGGGGCGTTGTTGCATCTGGCGTTCAGTGGAGGTAAACAAAGCGAACGGATGCGGTACGCTGAAGTCATAGCCAGTGAGGGCGCTCGAGCTAGACGGGCCAGAACGCCAAGTCAATGAAATCTTGGGTTTTTTTATGTGAGTAAAAAACGCCCGATCTGAGTCAGGCCCTTATGAAACGGGGCTTTCAGCGGTGAAATGCAGCTCTGTTCACAAGGTTATCCACAATTTGTGTGGATAACATTTCAGTGGGAGTAATAAATGAAAACGCCCTGGAATTTTGCTCGTTTCCTGCCTCTGGCTGGACGCCTGCTCGCCCGTGGTCGTTTACCGACCCTGCTGTTCGCGGTTGCCAGCAAAGGCGCGAGCCAGGGCAATCGTCTGGGTAAACTCAAAGATGATCTGCGTTTGTTACAGGCACTCTGCCTGGCCTACTGGCGTGGTGAGTACCGGGCCATCAGCCCCAAAGCACTGGTCTCGGTGGTGGCCGGCTTGATGTATTTCCTGAGCCCGGTGGATGCAATCCCGGATTTCATCCCGGTATTCGGCATGCTCGACGACATTGCCGTACTGGCCTGGTTGATGAAAGTTCTCGATGACGAGCTCAACGCCTTCCGCGCTTGGCGCAAGCGTCAGCTGCCGGAGAAGCTCGCGGTAGTCGAACGCTTGCCTGATACCCCCGAACAACTGCAGCTTCAGGGGCCGAAAAAAAACTGAGCCAATTCAAAATCCTCCAGATATTCATACCCCCCCGCGACCTTGGCCGCTGTTAGGATTACACTTCTAAGGAAAAGCGCCGACTCGCTAAGTGTCGTTGTCCTACGGGGTAGTCATGGATATTCAGATAATTACACGCGAAGGCGAGCCCGAATATGCGGTTCTGCCATGGGCTCAGTATCAGGCTCTACTGAAAGCAGCAGGCATCAAGCAACAATCACCGCGTGACGCCACAGCGCCTCCCGCGGTGGCACCAGACCAGATTCTTCCGGGTCTGGATCAACTACGCAATTTGCGCGAAGGGAAGGGCATCGCCATTGAGGCGCTGGCCCGCACGGTAGGCATCAGCCCGTCATATCTCGCCTTGATCGAAAGCGGTGAGCGTCAACCCGACGCTGCTATTCGCCGCAGCCTCGCCTGGGAATTGACGGTGCCAGGATGGAGGGATGAATCGTGAGCGTACGCATCAGTCGTCAACATTGGGATGGATTGCTGGGGGAGCTGGATCAGGCGCGTCGTCAGCGCCATCTTTTGACTTATCGGGCGTTGCTGGAGCGTTTACAGCTACCCACGCCGGCCATGCAAACCTTGACCGCAGCCCTTGAGCACCTGGCCGCACTGGATGCCAGAGCCGAGCAGCCGTTGCGCAGCTCGTTGGTGATCAGCCAGGGGGCCAGCCGCTTGCCGCGCACCGGCTTCTTTGAATGTGTCGAGCGACTCGGGCGCTTTTCCGGCCCGTCCGATGGCGTGGCTGCCGCGTCCTGGCATGCCTCGGAAGTGGTGCGGGTGTTCGAATACGAGTACCCCGAATCGGCAGAAGCCTGAGTGTTTTTACGACTCAAGGCGCGGGCCAGTTACTGGTTGGCCCGCCGGTTGTTCCACTGGTCGTGGTTTGTGCGTCAGCCGCGAGGCTGGAGCTGGCTCGAGGGCCAGTTTGCGCGTATGGCGAACCTGGGTGATGTCGGCGCCCAGAGCTTCTACGGCCACATTCTGACCTTTCGCGGCGTCGGTCTTGGGGCACGCGAGGAGGGCGTTCGATTGCTGCGTCTGGCCGCGTTGGCGGGGGATGCGAAAGCGGCGTATCAGGTTGGGGTGATCAGCCTTGCGGGAACGCCGAGCAAGGCACCGGACCCGGTGGAAGCGGCTCGCTGGTGGGAAATGGCGGCGAAGGCCGGGCATCCGCTGGCTGAACTCAAGTTGAAAGAGTTGGCGTCTCGTGGTTCTGCGGATTAAGCAATTAAGTGTCTGACAAATTAACGTGGCGTGAGGGAAACCTCCCGCCACGTTTGCGTTTCTGGTTGCTTGTTGATTAATGGGGTGATCATTAGCGAATCACCCTACATCAACATCATCCTTTCCCGACTTCTTTCCTGATTGATCCCCCGCAAAGTCTCGCGCGTTTATTACCGTGTAGATCCATCGGAGATTTCCTTCAAGTTGTAGCGGTTTTCATGAACTGGTGCGCGATGCGCTCCATCGATAGTCTTGGGGTTGTCACTGCAAATTCAGTGACAGGGTGTGGAAGCCCTTCTATCGTTAGGCGCATCAAGCGCCACCAGTTCGGCGTTTTTTATCGTCTGTGTTTTATGGTGGCTGTGCGCGGGGCGCTTTCGAGTGCGCCAGGTGCCTAACGTCCTGGTCTTCCACACCTGCGTACAGCCGCCACCTATTGCGTGGAAGTGATTTCTGGCGGCTCCAATCCATACGTTAGGAATCAAACAATGACAGCAATTACCCCTGATCCACCCTACGAAAAACCAATTCCCCACCCCAAAAACCGCTTCATGGCACTCACCAGCAACTGCAACGACATGCCCACGCTGTTCGTCGATACCCATGCGCCGCTCGATGTTTTGTATGAGGCTGCCAGCTATCGAATTCGTGCCGTCACCCAGGTGCTTGAGAACCTGTCCATGCGCGGCTCAGTCGAATGTGATTCGACGATTCTCAGCGACTTTGCCTTGCTCTGCGCCATTCCACTGCGCGATGGCTGTGATGTGCTGGATGTGATTGGGCGGCGGTTGCGGGCGCGGTCTTCGGACTAGAGCCGAGTGGTTTTTTGTGGCGAGGGGGCTTGCCCCCGTTGGGCTGCGGAGCGGCCCCAAAACCTGCATTCCGGATTTTTCAGGTACACCGCGGGGCTTGGTTTGGCGACTGCTGCGCAGTCGAACGGGGGCAAGCCCCCTCGCCACAGAGTTTTGTGGTGGTCTCAGGTTTCTGGGGCTGCTGCGCAGCCCAGCGGGAGCAAGCTCCCTCGCCACATAAGAACAAGATCAAAAGATCGCAGCCTTCGGCAGCTCCTACGGGATGTATGGCAAATCACCGATGCCCGGCAACCAACGTTTCCTCGGCTACTGGCACCGCCAGGCTATCAATCACATGCACGCTATACCCCGGCACATTCTTCGCGTGATGCTTGGCCTGCGAGGCCATCTCTGCCAACTGGCTCGCATCGAGTTGTCCGCAGGCCTGTGGATGCAAATGCACTACGCCGATGGACAGGGACAGCAGCGCAAACTCCTGCCGTATGCCTTGGCGATTCGGCGCGATGAAGCAGCCGGCTTCCAGGTGTTCGCTGCGGTAAAAGCGTCGGCATTGGCTGTGGAAGTCGTCCAGCAATTGGTGCAGGCGTTTGCGCCAGTCTTCCGGGCCGAGCACCAGCAGGAAGTCGTCGCCGCCGATATGGCCAACGAAATCGCGAGATGGGTCGATGCGGTCGTTCAGGCATTGCGCCAGGCACAGTAGGACTTCATCGCCGCGACCGTAGCCGTAGATGTCGTTGAAGGGTTTGAAACTGTCGATGTCCACGTAGCAGATCACCGATTCCCGTTCCTGTTGCAGCAGCCGTATAAGGCATTGCTGGATCGGTACGTTACCCGGCAGCAGGGTCAGCGGGTTGGCGTAGCGGGCTTGCTGGATTTTCAGTTCGGTAATCAGCTTGAGCACGTCGATCACTCGGCCCAGCCCCAAATAGCTGCCGTTGAGGGTGATGATGAAGTCTTCTTCGATGCGCTGGCGGGCGCGGCTGGTGATCAAGCGGCTGACCTGTTGCAGCGACTGGCTCAATTCCACGGCGAGGAAGTCGTCGCTCATCAAGCGGCTAATGGGCTTGCGGGCAAACAGGTCAGTGGCAAAGGGCTTGAGCAAGGCGTCCGAGAGCGAATGGCGGTGGACGATGCCACAGGGCTGGCCCTGTTTGTCGAGCACCGCCAGGGAGTTCAGGTTGGCCTGGCGGCGGAAGGCTTCCAGCACGGTGGCGGTCGGGGTGTCGCTGGTCACCGCCGGCTGGTCGTTGAGCAGGGCGCTGAGGTCACTGACTTCCTCGTTCAGTATCGCGGCGATGCTGTTTGGTTTGGGCATCAAGGTTCGGGCATCGCGAGGCGGATGCTCCTGGGGCCGGCAGAGCAGATAACCTTGCAGCAGATCAACGCCCATTTCGGTCAGCACGGCCAGTTCTTCCGGCAATTCGATGCCTTCGGCGATTACTTTGGCCCGGGAAGCCTTGGCGATCTGCAGGATCGAGCCAACGAATTCACGCTTGAGCGCGTCCTGGTGAATGCCGTCGATAAAGTGCCGATCGATCTTGACGTAGTCCGGGCGCAATTCAGACCAGAGCCGCAAGCTCGAATAACCGGCACCCAGATCATCCAGTGCAATGGAAAAGCCCATTGCCCGATAGTGATGCAGGGCGTTTTGCAGCAACTGGAAATCGTCGGTCGGGGTCTGTTCGGTGAGTTCAATTACCACCTGGCTCGGTGGGATGCCGAAATCCTGCAACAGTTGCAAAGTGCGTCCGGGTTGGTGGGCGGCTTCAAGCAGGGATTCCGGGGATACGTTGAGGAAGAGTTTGCCGGGCAGTTGCTGTTCATTGAAGCGTCGGCAAGCACTTTGACGGCAAGCGATTTCCAGTTCGCTGAGGCGACCGGCCTGGCGAGCTACCGCGAACAGGGCAACAGGGGAGTGCAGCGGACTGTTGGAGGGGCCGCGGCTGAGGGCTTCGTAGCCAACGATACGTCGTTCAGAGAGGGAAATGATCGGCTGGAACAGGCTGTGCAAACCGCTTTGAGTCAGTATCGAGCTCAAGGCACTCAGCTGTTCGGTTGTGGTCATGGCGTTCTCTGGCGATAAAAAAAGGACCGGGTGCAAGGTGCACCCAGTCCTTTATTTCACGACAGAATGATGTCTGTTTGATGACGCTCCGGGGAGCGTCAGCATTAAATTGCCATCATTCTGATTGTAACAACTTAGTGCTTGGCAACCGCGGTGTTGAGTTTCAAGTAATCCAGCAGAATCCGCCCCGTCTCGCTCAGATAAGCATCGTCTTCTGGCTTGGTCTTGTCCGGCTCACCCGCGAGGGCATCTTCGTCTTCTTTCTTCAGCTCTTTGAGCGGCTCTTCGCCCTTGGCCTTGCGACGGATGTTTTCCATGACAAGTTGCTTGGCTTCGATATCGGCATGTTGTGCACGACGCTCGGCTTCATTGAGGCTGACGGTTTTTTCGCTCATCAACTTCTGCGCCAGGGCCAGTTTGTCGCGGATGAACACGAACTCCGCGTCTTTGGCCGTGCGTACGTCATGCTCGGACTTGAGCTGCGTGATGTACGGTTTGAACGGGTCAAGCGCAGGCTTGATGGCCGCACGAATAGTGTCCCACGGCATGGCTTCCGGCAGGGCGCTTTCGCCGATTTCCTTGGTGTCGATGAGCGATGGGTAATCGATGTCCGGCAGCACGCCCTGATGCTGGGTGCTCTGGCCGGAAACCCGGTAGAACTTGGCCAGGGTCAGTTTCAGTTCGCCATGGTTCAGCGGCTGAATGGTCTGCACGGTGCCTTTGCCGAAGGTCTGGCCGCCGATGATTAGCGCGCGGTGGTAGTCCTGCATTGCGCCGGCGAAAATCTCCGAAGCCGAGGCGGACAAACGGTTGACCAGCAACACCATCGGGCCTTTGTAGAACGCGCCCGGGTTTTCATCTTCCAGCACATCGACCCGGCCGTCGGCGTTACGCACCAGTACGGTCGGACCTTTGTCGATGAACAGACTGGTCAGCTCGGTGGCTTCCTGCAAGGAACCGCCGCCGTTGTTGCGCAGGTCGATGACCACGCCGTCGACCTTGTCTTTCTGCAGCTCGGTCAGCAGCTTCTTGACGTCGCGGGTGGTGCTCTTGTAGTCCGGATCACCGGCACGGAAGGCCTTGAAGTCCAGGTAGAAGGCCGGGATCTCGATGACGCCGAGTTTGTAGTCCTTGCCATCCTGCTTGAGGTTGAGGACCGACTTCTTCACTGCCTGATCTTCGAGCTTCACCGCTTCGCGGGTAATCGGCACGATTTTGGTGGTCTGGTCGTTCGGCGCGTTGCTGGCCGGAATCACTTCCAGGCGCACCACGGTGCCTTTGGGGCCACGAATCAGTTTGACCACTTCGTCCAGGCGCCAGCCGACCACGTCGACCATCTCTTTGTTGCCCTGGGCCACGCCGATGATCTTGTCGGCCGGTGCAACCTGCTTGGTCTTGTCGGCCGGGCCGGCAGGCACCAGGCGCACGACTTTCACTTGATCGTTATCGCTCTGCAACACGGCGCCGATGCCCTCCAGGGACAGGCTCATGTTGATGTCGAAGTTTTCCGCGTTATCCGGCGACAGATAGTTGGTGTGCGGGTCGTAGGACATGGCGAAGGTATTGATGTACGCCTGGAAGATGTCTTCCGCACGGGTCTGGTCCAGACGCGACAGCTGATTCTTGTAACGCTTGGTCAGGGTTTCCTGAATCTGCTTCGACTCTTTGCCGGAGATCTTCATCCGCAGCACTTCGTCCTTGACGCGTTTGCGCCACAGGTCGTCCAGCTCGGCGGTGGTCTTGAGCCAAGGGGCATCCTTGCGATCGACCAGCAAGGTTTCCTTGGCGGTGAAGTCGATCTTGTCGACGCCCTTGTTCAGCTCGGCAAGGGCAAAGTCCAGACGCGACTTGACGCGGTCCAGGTAGCGCTTGTAGATGGTGAACCCGGCGTTCAGGTCGCCGCTTTTGAGGAAGTCGTCAAACTGGGTTTTCCATTTGTCGAATTCGGCAATATCGCTGGCCATGAAATAGCTACGCGATGGATCCAGCAGCTTGATATAGCTGTCGTAGATGATCACGGAGCGTGCATCGTCGAGCGGTGGTTTGCTGTAATGGTGACGCTTGAGCAATTCGACGACGTTCAGACTGGCGATTACTTCGTCACGATCGGGCTGAAGCTTGTCCCAGCTGTTGGCTGCGAACGAATTGCTCGACATCGGCAAAAGACCGAGACCAATGACAAGAGCGAGGGCGGTGCTGGGGAGCAGATGCTTCATGCTGATTCGACGCGGGGACAATTGATAACGCATATTAGGCCGTCTTTGAAGTCGCCGGATCCACAAGGACCGGTCGCATAATGCAAAAAGCCCGGCGCTACAGCTTCGGGCTCAGTCCAGACTCACTATGGAGGCACTGTGAAAGCATTGCAAGGCGTTGAGGGGCGAGTGGAGTGGGTTGAAGAGCCGAGTCCTACGTGCGATGTAGGACAAGTTCGCATCCGAGTGGCGGCAGCAGGACTCAATCGCGCTGATTTGTTACAGAAAGCAGGACTTTATCCGCCACCGCCGGGGGCCAGTCAAGTACTGGGTCTTGAGTGTTCCGGGGTGATCAGCGAGGTCGGCCCGGGCTCGTCCTGGCAGGTCGGCGATCGGGTTTGCGCCTTGCTGGCCGGGGGTGGGATGGCCGAAGAGGTAGTTGTCGACGGACGGCATGTGTTGCCGGTTCCCGAAGGTTTGTCCCTGGCCGAGGCCGCGGCATTGCCGGAAGTGTATGCGACTGTTTGGCTGAATTTGTTTCAACTGGCTGCGCTCAAACCGGGTGAGAAAGTTCTCCTGCACGCCGGCGCCAGTGGAATCGGTTCAGCTGCCATTCAGCTGTGCAAGGCGTTTGGTAACCCGTGCTGGGTCAGCGTCGGTTCCGCCGAGCGTCTGGCTTACTGTGAAGCGTTGGGCGCACAGGGTGGCGTCGTGCGCAATGGCGATCTGGATAGCTTGAATGATCTTGCCCCGTTCGACGTGATCCTCGACCCGGTGGGTGGCAACTATGCGGCGTTGAACCTCAAGCTGCTGGCTCGCGATGGTCGTTGGGTGCTGATCGGATTGATGGGCGGTCGCGAGGCGCAGCTGGATCTGGCGCAGGTACTGGCCAAACGTGTGCAACTGCTGGGTTCAACCTTGCGCAACCGCGATGAGCAGTTCAAGGCCGATTTGTTCAGCGATCTCGGCCAGCATGTCTGGCCGCTGTTTGCCGAAGGGCGTTTGAGCCCGCAACTGGCCAGGACATTTGCAATCAAGGATGCCGAAGCGGCATTTGCGGAACTGGCGACGAATAAGGTTTCCGGCAAACTGGTGTTGGTGATCGACGAAAGCCTGGTTTAGGGGTGATCGTTCCCACGCTCCGCGTGGGAACGCCTCAATGGACGCTCTGCGTCCGCTTCTGGGACGCGGAGCATCCCGGGCTGCATTCCCACGCAGAGCGTGGGAACGAGCAGTAGGGCGGGGTTACTTCCAGATATGGATTGGCCAGCCGGCCTTTTCGGCGTGTTCGAGCAGCACCGGATCCGGATTCACCACATGCGGAAAGTCCACCTTCAGCAGCAGCGGCAAGTCATTGCGCGAATCTGAATAGAAACTCGCGCCTTCCAGGTTTTCCTCTTCGGCATCGAGCCATTCCAGCAACCGGGTGATCTTGCCTTCGCGGTAGGTCAGGGTACCAACGGTTTGGCCGCTATAAACCCCATGGGCCACTTCCAGCTCGATGCCGAGAATCTCGTCGATGCCCAAACGGTCGGCAATCGGCTTGACCAAATGCGTGCCCGAGGCCGAGATCACCAGGATCCGGTCGCCGGCCTTGCGGTGGGCGGCGATGGCTTTGGTGGCGTCGCTGAAGATGATCGGCTCGATGAAGTCTTCCACCCAAGGCCCGACCAGATGGTCGACTTCTTCCGGTGTGCGCCCGATCATCGGCTCAAGGCTGAAGGTCATGTACTCCTCCATGCGCAACTTGCCGTGGCTGTAAGCGTCCATCAGTTCGTTGTTCTGACGCATGAACGACTCGGGATCGACCCAGCCCTGGCGACCCATTTGCTCGCTCCAAAGGGTGGCGCAGTCGCCGTGGATCAGGGTTTCGTCCAGATCAAAAATTGCCAGGGCCATCAGTGCAGTTCTCTCTTCAACATCAGCAAGGTCATCAGGCTACCTCACACAGGGCCGTCGGATCGATGGAAAGTGCCAGGCGCTGACCATCGGGATGCAGGTCGGCCGCCGAACGGTTCAGCACATCCACCACCAATTCCACGCCCCGGGCTTCGACCCGATAGCGAATCACGTTGCCCAACAGGCTGTGGCTGCGTATTTGCGCGTCGAGTTCGCCGTTGAGGCTTAGCTCGATGGCTTCCGGGCGAATCGCGAGGCGATGGGTGATCGGTCGTTGCAACAGCTTACTGGCGCTGTCGGCGTCCAGCAGGTTGTAGTTGCCGATGAAGCCTGCGGCAAATACATCGACTGGCGCGGTGTAGAGGGTTTCGGCATCGCCGCTTTGTACGATCTTTCCCTGATTCATCAGGAAGATTCGGTCAGACATGGTCAGGGCTTCTTCCTGATCGTGAGTGACGAAGATCGTGGTCAGACCCAGTTCGCGCTGGATCTGACGGATCTGTTCGCGCAGGTGCTTGCGAATCCGCGCGTCTAGTGCCGACAGCGGCTCATCCAGCAACAGCAACCGAGGCCGGGTCACCAGCGAGCGGGCCAGGGCGACACGCTGACACTGGCCGCCGGACAATTGATGCGGGTAACGGGCGGCGAAGTCGTTGAGCTCCACCAGTGCCAGCACTTCGGCGACGCGCTTGTGGCTGTCGTCCGCGTTGACCTTCTGCATGCGCAAACCGAAGGCGACGTTCTGCTCCACGGTCATGTTCGGGAACAGCGCATAACTCTGGAACACCATGCCGATCCCGCGTTTTTGCGGGCTCAGTGGGACGAGGTCCTGACCTTCCAGCAGGATCTTGCCGCCGTCCACCGAGGTCAGGCCGGCGATGCAACGCAGCAGGGTGGACTTGCCGCAACCGGACGGGCCGAGAAGCGTGACGAATTCGCCTTTCTTGATTTCGCAGTTGATGTCGCTGAATACCGTGGTTCCAGAGTAATTTTTCTGAAGGTGTTGGACGCTGACATAGCTCATTCGCTTTTGTCCTTGTTCAAGATATTGGCCGCCCAGGTCAGAACCAGCACAAAGAAGAAGTAGGAGATCACCAGCGCACTGGTGAAGTGGCCGCTGCTGTTACGCATGTTATTGAGGTAGACCTGCAGGGTTTCATAACGGGTGCCGACGAGGATGTTGGCGAACACGAACTCACCGAACAGGAACGAGAACGACAGCAGCAACGCCACCATCAAACCCTTGCGCAGGTTCGGCAGCACCACCAGGAATGCCGCTTGCCAAGTGCTGGCACCAAGCAGTTGCGCGGAGTCCATCAGGTCGCGCAGGTTGATCGCTTGCAGGTTGTTGGTGATCGCTCGGTACATGAACGGCAGCGCCACGGTGAAGTAGCAACCGATCAAAATCCAAGGCGTGCCGACCATCGCGAACGGCCCCGAGCCATAGAGTTGCAACAACCCCACCGACGACACCACCGGCGGCACCGCGAAGGGCAGCAGGATCAGGATATTCATCAAAGCGTCGAGTTTCGGGAAGTGGTAATGCACCACGAACAGCAGCGGCAGAATCAGCACCACCGACAGAATCAGCGAGCCGACGCAGACCAGCAAGGACTGACCGAACGCGTCGAGAAAGCGCGGATCGCTCCAAAGCTGGAGGTACCACTTGAAGGTAAAACCGCTGGGCATGATCGTCGCGGACCAACTGCTGGAGATCGAGTAGATCAATGTTCCAAGCAGCGGCAGCAGCAGAATGGCAAACAACAAATACACCACCACCCGGTGGTAGATACCGACGGGGCCCAGTTCAGCGCGAGACATGGTAGCTCCTCTTCAACAGCAGCTGATGCACGATAGTCACCAGGGTCATCAACGCCACCAGCACCACGGCCAAGGCGCTGGCCAGGTTCGGGTCCAGGGAAATGTCGCCGGAGACCATTGCCGCGATGCGGATCGGCAACACGTTGAAGTTGCCGGTGGTCAGGGCGTAGACCGTGGCATACGCGCCGAGGGCGTTGGCCAGCAGGATTACGAATGTGCCCAGCAGCGCCGGGGTCAGTACCGGTAAACCGATGTGTCGCCAGAATTGCCAGCCGTTGGCACCGAGCAACGCGGCGGACTCACGCCAGTCTTCGCGCAAGGCGTCGAAAGCCGGGTAGAGCAGCAGCACGCCCAGGGGAATCTGGAAGTAGGTGTAGAGAATGATCAGACCGGTTTTCGAGTACAGGTTGAAGTCCTGAATGATCCCGGCCTGTTTGAGCATGATGGTGATGCTGCCGTTGAACCCCAGCAAAATGATGAACGCGAAGGCCAGGGGCACGCCGGCGAAGTTGCTGGTCATGTTGGCGAAGGCGTTGACGAAGTTGCGCAGTTTCGAGTCGACCCGGCGCAAGGAGTAGGCGCCGAGTACGGCGATGATGATGCCGAACACGCTGGACCAGAAACTGATCTCGAGGCTGTACTGGATCGCCTGCAGATAGAACCTCGAGTTGAAGATTTTGCTGAAGTTGGCCAGGCCCCAGCCGAACTCTTCCGATTGCAGGCTGTTGATCATTACCCAGAGCAGCGGGGCGATCTGGAACACGAAGAAGAAAATCGCGAAGGGCACCAGGCACAAAGCGGCCAGCCATTTACCGCGGGTCATGGCGTTCACTTGAGCAGCTCCCGGCACACAGGTTTGTCGTGGGGCACGCCCAGCAGTTCGCAGACGGTGCCGCAGATTTCGGTCTGTTTTGGCGCGGCGTTTTGGTTGAAGCTGAAGGCATCGCCGAGGACGAACAACGGCACTTCGCGTTCTTCGGGCAACAGGCCGTTGTGCGAGCGGTCGTTGTTCATGCCGTGGTCAGCCGTCACCAGCACCTGGTAACCGGCGTCGAGCCAGCCTTGCAGGTAATCGGCGAGGATGATGTCGGCTGAGCGAGCGCTGTTGCGGTACTGCGAGGTGTCGAGGCCGTGCTTGTGCCCGGCGTCGTCGATGTTCATGGGGTGGACCAATAAAAAGTTCGGCGCGTGGCGCAGACGCAGGTGTTCCGCGTCGGCGAACAGGTGCGAGTCGGGGTAGTGGTCGTTCCAGTAGAAGTGACCGTGCTGGATCGGCAGTTTGGGGTCATCGGTATGACGATCCCGGGCGGCTACGAACGGCGAACGGTTATACAGCTCGCTGACCCAGTGATAGGCCGCGGCTGCGGTTTTCAGGCCGGCGTCGGTGGCGTAATGGTAGATGCTGCGCTGGTTGGACAGGCGCGAGACGTTGTTGTGAACGATGCCGCTGTCGATCGGCGAAACGCCGGTCAGGATGCATTCGTAAAGGGGGCGGGACAGGGCCGGCAGTTCGCACTCCAGCTTGTAGAGTGCCGCGCGTCCTGCGCCAACGTAAGCCTGCAGATGCCCCATGGCGTGGCGCGCGACTTCGTAATTGAGGCCGTCGAGCACGACAAGGATGACGTTGTGCTTCATAGGGGCTGGGACTCCGCAAAAACAGATGATTCAAGTACGCAACCAATCCCCTGTGGGAGCGGGCTTGTGTGGCGAGGGGGCTTGCCCCCGTTGGGCCGCGCAGCGGACCCAGTATCTGCGAGCGCTGCGCACTCGAACGGGGGCAAGCCCCCTCGCCACAAGCTCGCTCCCACATTGGAGCTTCATCAGATCCCCGAATGGGGGTCTACCGTGTTACGGCATATTGATAATGACTTCTTCCTGCCACTTCTGCGGCAGCGCCTTGGAGGTCTTTTCCCATGCGTCCGCGTCTTTGATCGGCGTAACCTTTTTGTACTGCTCGTTCGGCAGCAGCTTGGCCTTGACCTCTTCCGGCAGCTTCAGGTGCTCGGCACGGATCGGACGGGCGTTGCCTTTCGCCAGGTTGATTTGGCCGGCATCGCTGAAGATGTATTCGCGGGTCAGCTTGGCGGCATTCGGGTTCTTCGCGTATTTGTTGATGATGGTGGTGTAGCCGGAAATCACCGAGCCGTCGGATGGAATCAGCACGATGTAGTCATCCGGATTCGCCATCTTGGCCTTGTAGCTCAGGCCGTTGAAGTCCCAGACCACGCCGACTTCGATTTCACCCTTTTCCATGGTGGCGATCGTCGGGTTGGCCATGGACAGGCGACCTTGCTTGGCGATGTCAGCGAACAGCAACAGGGCTGGCTGAATGTTTTTCTCGTCACCGCCGTTGGCGAGGGCGGCGGCCAGTACACCGTTGGCCGCTTGTGCCGCGGTGCTCACGTCACCGATAGAGACTTTGTACTTGCCGGTCTTGAGGTCCGCCCATTTGGTTGGTGCTTCAGAACCGTGCAGCAGTTTTTTGTTGACGATGAATGCAATGGTGCCGGTGTAGGCCAGCGCCCAGTTACCGTCCTTGTCCTTGGCCCAGTCGGGAATCTGTTCCCAGGTAGTTGGCTTATAAGGTTGCACCACGCCCTGCTTGACCGAGATCGGGCCGAAGGCGGCACCGACGTCGCCGATGTCGGCTGTGGCGTTATCTTTTTCGGCGGCGAACTTGGCGATTTCCTGAGCCGAGCTCATGTCGGTGTCGATGTGTTTCAGGCCATATTTCTTGGCCAGGTCTTCCCAGGTGCCTTTCCAGTTGGCCCAGTCATCGGGCATGCCGACGCTGTTGACTGCGCCTTCCGCTTTCGCAGCGGCTTCCAGGGTTTTCAGATCATCCGCCGCCATGGCGGAGGTGCACAGGGCAATGGTCGAGCCTAACAGTGATGCCAGGAAAAACTGTTTCATCCGAAGCTCCTTTGGGCGTTTTCAACGCTGCGATTGCGGTTGTGTTGGTCTAGGTCAGCAATACCTGAGCCAATTTAGGCGGGTTGGATGACATTTTGATGTCGACGACCGGTCGGCCTGAATTTTCTGCGCTCGGATACGCGGGGTGCGAGATAAGCGTAGACCATGGCTAAGGAGCTGATATGAAAGGGACTTGGCCATAAAATTGCAGGTGTCTGGCGCAACCGTTCGGCGGCTTTGTCATCTGTCAGTCATATGCAGTGCCTAGGCTTGCAGGCAGTTGAAGGAACCGATTTGAATCACGGTTCTGCCCTGAATCAGTGCTGGTCTAGTCCAGATAGGTAACGTTGATGCGCATCGAGACCACCAAAGCGGTGACAGCCATCGGGCAGGTTCTGCAAGAACAGCTTGACCACGGTCTGTTGGCGCCCGGGAGCAAGTTGCCGGCAGAGCGCAAGCTCAGTGAGTTGTTCGGTACCACGCGGATCACCGTGCGTGAGGCTTTATTGCAGCTGGAGGCCCAGGGCCAGATTTATCGCGAGGAGCGGCGCGGCTGGTTTGTGTCGCCACCAAGGCTGGCTTACAACCTGATGCAGCGCAGCCACTTTCACGCGATGGTCAGTGCGCAGGGGCGAGTGCCGTCCACCGAGGTAATTTCGGCCCGTTTGCAACCGGCATCAGCGGCGGTGTGTGCCTGGTTGCAGTTGCCGGCGCTGTCGAGCGTGATTCAGATTTGCCGCTCGCGACGGATTGACGGGCGATTGGTGTTGTATGTGGAGCACTACCTGAACCCGCAGTTTTTCCCCGGGATTCTGGACTTCGACCTGAATCAGTCGATGACCGAACTGTATGCCCGGCATTACGACTTGCACTACGGGCGGGTGCGTTTCGAGATTGTGCCGACGGCATTGTCGGTGGATGCGGCAGCGGCTTTACGGGTGTCGGTGGGCAGCCCGGGGTTGCGGATTGCCCGGGTCAATTACGATCAGCACGAGCGGTTGATCGATTGCGACCTCGAATTTTGGCGCCATGATGCGATTCATGTCGGGGTGGATGTGGTCTGATTTTCTGGATCTTCGGTAGGAACACCGCCTGGAAATTTGTTCGAAAATAATGCCTGCCTATATATATGTACCGCATCTGAAACTTCTGATCCTCATAGACTTACCTTTAGCAGGAAGGCATATGGAGTGTATTCATATTAAATGCTAACTCCTGCTTGTCCTGCTATCACGACGCAAGTCTATAGAGGAGAAATTCTATGTCAGGGAATGGAATAACACTTCCGGTTTCGGTTGTGCGTCCCAATAAACAAGATGAGTATTTGCATTACTTGGGGATGGGAGATGGCTCAGGGCCTGGAATCGATTTTGCGCCGCTGGGTGAGATTCTGGATATGGAGAATGCCTATAAAGAATTCTCCAATAATCTTGCGCATACCCTTGAGGTAGAACTTGCGCAAGTCAGAGCCGCAGGAGATACAAGCGTTTTGCCTCCCCTGCAGGCCTTTGTACGTGAATTGGGTGTCAGGGATCATTTACTCGCCAGAAAAGCCAGTGCACTGCCATCAGCCAAGAGTACGGCCAGTCAAAGGTTCGGTCAGACGCAGGTCGATACATTTCTGATGCGGGGACGGTTGCCCCAGATAAACCGTCGGGCTGGGACCAGCGGCGTTTCTGTCCGTGAGGCTTACGCCGCATTGTTCAATGCCAAGTTGCTGGCTGAGGGCATCGCGCTGTTAAACGCCCAATCCGTTAACGTGAAGGGCGTTATTGCTACGTTACAGGCTCAGGAGGCCAGTCGGGTCGCACAGGAGCAGGCACGACTCGCAGCGGAGCATGCTCGGCAAGTCGCTCAAGAGCAGGCTCGTATTGCGCAGGAGCAAGCCCGTAGAGTGGCAGAAGAATTAGCACGTATCGCCGCGGAAAATGAAGTCAGGCGACTGGCAGAAGAGCGAGCGCGTATTGCGGCCCAGGCACATGCGAAGGAAATGGCTGAAGCGTTGGCTCGGCTTGAGGCAGAAAACTTGGCGCGTCAAAGGGCTGAAGAACAGGCCCGGATCGAGGCGGCCGAGCAAGCACAACGCTTAGTGGATGACGAGCTTCGACGCCTGGAGCTCGCCGGAGCCGCGAATACTTACCGGGTAGGCGCCGCCGCTCACGCTCAGCTCGGGTTCACGATGCCGAACGGGGTCATGGAGCTTGCCGAAGACGTGATAGTGGCATTGCGCGCCGCTATACGCGCCGCTATCGCTACGTTATCCAGTCTGGCCGCAGGAACGGCAACGGGTTTTATGGTCGGTGTTGGTGTACTGGTTTACTCACCTGAACTGGCCAATGGTGAATTGCCGAAAAGGTACATGTTCAGCTATCCCTTGTCGGACTTTATGTCCGGTCCTTTGCCTGATCTCGACGATCTAGCGAAGCAAGGCGGTTTGCTTGATGTGCCAGTGCGTTTCAGTTCCAGGGCAACAGAGGACGATCAATCGGAGTTACTCGTCGTTCCGGTCGATGGAGTAAGCCTCCCCGCCGGTGTGCCGGTAGTGGCGGCTGTTCACAACCCGCAGGAGAACGTCTATAGCGCCATCATCCCTGATGTACCCCCCAGGACGTTGGTATGGACACCACTGATTACTCCGGATAGCAGTTCGACTGCGCTACCCGTCCAGGAACCGAGTCCGCCGCGGTATGCAGGTGGCGTCATAATCCCCGCCGAAGGACGAATCGACAGTCATCCGGCTGTTGGTGAAGCCGGCTTCGATGATTACATTATTGTGTTTCCGGCGGATTCTGGCCTGCCCCCGCAATACATAATGTTCCGAGACCCCCGGGAGGATGCCGGGGTCGCCACGGGTGATGGAGAGCCGGTTGTCGGTAGATGGCTGGAAGCGGCTTCGCAAGGTGATGGCGCGCCTATTCCGTCGCAGATTGCAGAGCAGTTGAGAGGCAGGCAGTTCAGGAATTTCAGGGCGTTCAGGGAGGCCTTTTGGAAAGCGGTTCCCACTGATATGGAGTTGGCGAAGTCGTTTGATCAGGGTAGCTTGAATGAAATGAACAAAGGACGAGCCCCGTTTGTAAGAGTGGCTGATCGTGCTGGGAAAAGGGTGAAGTTTGAGTTACACCACAGCACTGCGCTAGCAAGCGGTGGGGCTTTATACGATAGCGACAACCTTCGTGTACTAACTCCAAAGGGGCATGTGGAAATCCATAGGGGGAATAAAAAATGATGAAACTCATTAGTGATATGTCTGAGGCGGAATTCTTAGGCTTCGTGCAGAAGATATATCAATCCGAGTATGCAACTGAGAAAGATCAAGTTGCAGCTGTTATGGAATTTGAAAGATTGAGCGAGCATCCCGCCGGATCTGATTTATTGTATTACCCAGATCCAGGTAAAAGTGGGCCGGAAGCAGTTGTTGCAGAAATAAAGAGTTGGCGCGCAGCTAACGGCAAATCCGGCTTCAAAGAATAACGTTCAGTGAATGATTCAGCTCCTGTCGATATGCTGATTTTCGACAGGGGCTGACCCCCTGTTTTCACTGCTTTGAATAAGTAACTACTCTTCACTCGCTTCCTCCACTTGGTGTGATTACTTGCACACTCATCCGCGGCGTCGCCAGATCCAGCCCGGCTTCATCCAGATGGCGCTTGAGCGACAAATTGAACGCCCGGGAAACTTCCCACTGCTTGATTGGCGCGGTCTTGAAGCGTGCGCGAAGAATCGCGTTGCCGGATTCGAAACTTTCTACACCCTGAATCTCCAGCGGCGACCAGATGTTTCGCCGTTGCAGCGGGTCGGTGCGCATTTTCTGGCCAACTTCGCGCATCAGTTTGATCGCCTCGTCGATGTCCATGTTGGAGGGCACCGCCACCCGGAAGATCGCGTAGCCGAATTCCCGGGAGTAGTTCTTGATGCTTTTGATTTCGCTGAACGGAATGGTGTGAACGATGCCGTCGATGTCCCGCAGGCGCACGGTGCGGATGGTCAAGCCTTCGACCGTGCCCAAGTGGCCGCCGACGTCCACGTAGTCGTCGATGGCCAGGGAGTCTTCGATGATGATGAACAGCCCGGTGATCAGGTCGGCCACCAGTGATTGCGCGCCGAAACCGATGGCCAGGCCGATCACACCGGCACCGGCCAGCAACGGCGTGACGTTCATGCCCATGTTCGCCAGGGCGACGATCAGCGCAATGATGAAAATCGCCACGAACAGCACGTTGCGGATCAGCGGCATCATCGTCTGTGCGCGGGCATTGGCCAGGCCTTTGCGCGAGCGGGTGAGGGCGTGATGCACGGCGGTGTCACTGAGGATCCAGATCAGCCAGGCAAAAATCAGCGTGCCGCCGAGGCTGAACAGTTTGACGCTGACCTCATGGCCTTCGCCTTCGGTGAAACGGATCAGCGACATCCCCCAGACGCGCAGGCCGAGTTCGATGAATGCCAGCCACACCAGCAGATGGGCGAGGGTGTAGAAGAAGCTTTTCAGGCGATCCGAATACAGCGCGTGGCGCTTCACGCTGCGCTGCGGTTTGAGCGAATGGCGGCGCACTAGCCCATTGATGACCATGCACAACACCAGCAGCACAGTGCAGATCAGTGACTGACGCAAGGCCGTGCTGGTGTCGCCGGCGGAGACGAAGGTGGCGAACAGCGAGATGCCCACCAGCACCAGCGCTGGCAGGTACCAAAAGGTGCCGAGGATTTCGATCGTGTCGCTCAAGGCCCGGCGAGTCAGGCGCCGGGACAGCGGTTGGTTGCGGATCAAGTGCGCGATGGGCCGACGGAAACGCAAAACGAAAAAACCGGTGGAGATCGCCGCCAACACATTGGCGAACGTCGCTGCGGTGTGAGCCAGGTGACTGCCGAGACTGGCGATCAGGCGCGGATCGTTCAGGGCTTCACCGAAGGCAGCGAAACTGCCGATCAGCCACAACGGGCGGAAGGCCTGATGCCGCAGGATGTACAAGGCACGGTGACGATGCGGACCATCCAGCACGGAAAACGCGATCACGCAGATCGCCGAGAAACAGGTACCGACGACCAGCGCATAGGCCAACACCATGGCCAAGCTTTTGCCCAATGACGAAGGCAGGGCGTAGGTCATGTAAACCGTCATGACCAAGGCAATCAACCACGGCCCGAGTTTGCGCAAGGCGAAGCGCAGCATGTCCAGCGCCTTCGGGTGTTGTGGCAGTTCTTCGGTGAGACCAAAGCGCATGCGTACCCGGTGGCCGAGCCAGATCAGGGCGGCGGCCAGCAGGCTCCAGACCATCAGGATTACAGCAAAAGCGAAGATGATCGGCAGCCATTCATTGGCCGGAAGCATCAGCGCCGCCAGTTCATCCTTGGCCAGATCGACCTCTTCGGACCAGCGATTGAGCGGACTGTCGGTGCCGGAAAATTGCTTTTCGAGACCGGCCAGGGTGCCGCCGATCAGCCCCAGCACGCCTTGTTCAGTGGTCGGCTGAGCCTTTTGGGTGACGTCGCGAAGTTTTTTCAGGTCCGTCAGTAGCTGAGTCCGCTGCTGATCGTTTTCCAGGGACTTGATGACTTCGTCCAGCGATTGCCCCAACGGCTCTTGTGCTTGCGGCTGGGTTTTCGCCGAGCCATTGAGCAACCCCGGCAAACCGACCGCTTGGGCAGGTGCCATCGGCAGCAGTGTCATCAGGCAGGCAAGGAGCAAACATGGCAGGGCAAAAAGACGAGCGAACACGGTCGACCTCGGATGAACGAATCGGCCGAGTGTACGAGCCCGTCAAAATCAATGCGAGCCAGGCGCGAGGATTTATTCGTTGAGTTTGGCGAGGATCTTGTAGATCACAGTGGCGAGGATCATCAGCATGCCAACCCACATCGCGAACACACCGGCGTTCTTGTCGCGAAAGTTGAAGCCGATGGCCAGCATGATCATCCCGGAAAGAATCGGGATCAGCATGGCGTGGAACGAAGACAACGAGATCATGGTGACAGCCTTGTCGGAGAGGGTACTGCAAGTCTAGGCGGCTTTCGGACGAGCGGAGGTGATGGAGATCATTGTGGCGAGGGAGCTTGCTCCCGTTGGGCTGCGAAGCAGCCCCAAAACAAGCAATATCGGATTATCAGACAGGCCGAGTTCGCCAAGGTACGACTGCTTCGCAGCCGAGCGGGAGCAAGCTCCCTCGCCACAAAAGTTACCTTTTAATCACTAAGGACTACGGCAATTCGCGGCAGGTGTAAAACGCGCTCAGCACTTTGACCAGATGTGCCAGGTCATGGCTGCCGCACAACTCACGGATCGAGTGCATGGCGAACGTCGGCAGGCCGATGTCCACAGTGCGCACGCCCAGGTGGCTGGCGGTGATCGGGCCGATGGTAGAGCCGCAGCCCATGTCGCTGCGTACCACGAAGCTCTGCACCGGTACTTCTTCGGCCATGCACAAATGGCGGAAGAACCCGGCGGTTTCGCTGTTGGTGGCGTAGCGCTGGTTGCTGTTGACCTTGATCACCGGGCCGGCGTTGAGTTTCGGGCCGTGGTTGGCGTCGTGCTTGTCCGCATAGTTCGGATGCACGCCGTGGGCGTTGTCGGCCGAAACCAGCAGGGATTTCTGAATGGTCCGTACGAATTCATCCCCTTCGGGCAACAGACGACGCAGGGTTTGCTCAAGCATCGGACCGTCGGCGCCACAGGCGGAGCAGGAACCGACTTCTTCGTGATCGTTGCAGACCAGCACGCAGGTTTCGTCGGTTTCGGTCGTCAGCAAAGCTTGCAGGCCGGCGTAGCACGACAGCAAGTTATCGAGGCGCGCACCCGCAATGAAATCGCCATGCAGGCCAATGACCGCTGCGCTTTGGGTGTCGTAGAAGCTCAGCTCGTAATCGAGCACTACGTCAGCGTTCAGGCCGTGTTCGCGGGCCAGTTGATCGGTGAGCACGGCGCGGAAGTCCACGCGCTCGTCACCGGCGAATTGCGCGAGGATCGGCGGCAGTTCGGTCTGGGCATTGATCGCCCAGCCCATATTGGCTTCACGGTTGAGGTGAATGGCCAGGTTCGGAATGATCGCGATAGGTGCCTTGAAGTCGATCAACTGGCTCTCGACCTTGCCATCACGGCGGAAAGTCACGCGGCCGGCCAGAGACAGATCGCGGTCGAACCACGGCGCCAGCAATGCACCGCCATAGACTTCGACACCCAGTTGCCAGAAGCCCTGGCGTTGCAGTTCCGGCTGGGGTTTGACCCGCAGGCACGGGCTGTCAGTGTGCGCGCCGACCAGTCGGATGCCGCCGTGCAGGGGCGAATGACGGCCCATTTTGAACGCGACGATCGAAGAGTCGTTACGGGTGACGTAGTAACGACCATTGGCTTCAGTGGTCCACGGCTCGCGCTCGTCGAGGCGCATATAACCGGCCGCTTCCAGACGCTGAACAAGGCTGGCGGTGGCATGGAACGGGGTAGGGGAGGCCTTGAGGAAGTCGATCAGGCCTTGGTTCAACTCTTCGCGCATAAGAAGCTCCAGACAGCAGTGGCGCCAGTTTAACGTATTGAAAGCGCAAAGTGCGGCGGGCCTGTTCTTGGTGGCGATGAGTCTTAATGTGGCGAGGGAGCTTGCTGTGGCGAGGGGGCTTGCCCCCGTTCGGCTGCGAAGCAGTCGTAAATCCTGCAGATGCGGTTTAGCTGGTTTCAGGAGTGCTTCGCACTCCAACGGGGGCAAGCCCCCTCGCCACAAAAGCACGCTCATTGACCGTTAAAACGGTGCGGGGCACTCGAAGCGCAGGCGTTCGCCCGTCTGCGGATGAGTGAAGCTGAGCATGCTCGCGTGCAGGCACAAACGTGGCCAGGCAGCCAGTGCCTGTTCATGGGCATAGAGTCCGTCACCTAGCAGCGGGTGACCTATCGACAGCATGTGCACGCGCAACTGATGAGAGCGGCCGGTGATCGGCGTCAGTTCGACGCGGCACCAGTCACCACAACGCTCCAGCACACGCCAGAACGTCAGGGCATGCTTGCCGAATTCGTGGTCCACCACGTGGCGTGGCTTGGTTGGAGGGTCGTAGCGCAGGGGCAGGTCGATGCTGCCGCTGTCCAGTTCCGGTTGTCCCCAGCACAGGGCGGTGTAGGCTTTTTCGGTTTCGCGGTCGTGAAATTGCCGAGACAGCTCGCGATGAGTGTCCGGGTCACGGGCCAACAGAATGATACCGGACGTTTCCCAGTCCAGCCGATGGACGATTCGCGCTTCCGGGTAGCCGTTTTCTTGCAGGCGCGTAATCAGGCAGTCCTTGTTGTCATCGGCCCGACCGGGGACGGAGAGCAACAGGGTCGGTTTGTTCACCACCAGTACGGCGGCGTCCTGATGAATGATGCGGATGTTGGACAACGGCATTAAAACAGCCTCGTAACAAACGCCAACGGCGGCTCAGAACCCTAATGCCCAATGCAGGAGCTGCCGCAGGCTGCGATCTTTTGATTTTGCTTTTAAAACAAGATCAAAAGATCGCAGCCTGCGGCAGCTCCTGCAAAAGCCTGAAGGTTCTGAGCCGCCGTGGCTCCCGCCGGATCGACTCAGCGATCTGGCAGGGTGATATTGAGTTCCAGGATCGAGCAACTGCCCTGGTTTTCCAGAGCGACGTGCACGTCATCGGACCCGATATTGACGTACTTGCGGATCACTTCCACCAGTTCCTTCTGCAAGGCTGGCAGGTAATCCGGCGTACTGCGCTGGCCGCGTTCATGCGCCACGATGATCTGTAGACGCTCTTTCGCTACCGACGCGGTGCTGACCTTTTTACTGGCACGAAAGAAGTCAAAAAGGTTCATTACCTACCTCCAAAAAGGCGCTCGAAGAATCCCTTCTTCTCAACATCAAGGAACCGGTGTTCACGACTTTCGCCCAGCAGGCGGTCAACGGTATCGCTGTAGGCCTGACCAGCGTCGCTCTGGTCGTCGAGAATCACCGGAATGCCCTGGTTGGATGCCTTGAGCACCGCCTGGGATTCAGGGATCACGCCGAGCAATGTCACCGAGAGAATATCCTTGACGTCTTCGACGCCGAGCATTTCGCCCTTGCTTACACGTTCTGGATGGTAGCGGGTGATCAGCAGGTGTTCCTTGATCGGGTCTTCGCCTCTTTCGGCGCGACGGGATTTGCTGGCCAACAGGCCCAGCATACGGTCCGAGTCACGTACGGAGGAGACTTCCGGGTTGGTCACTACAATCGCTTCGTCAGCGAAGTACATGGCCAGGTGGGCGCCTTTCTCGATGCCCGCCGGGGAATCACAGACGACGAAATCGAAGTCTTCCTTGAGCTGCATCAGGACCTTTTCGACGCCTTCGACAGTCAGCGCGTCTTTATCGCGAGTCTGACTGGCGGCCAGCACGTAGAGGTTTTCCAGACGCTTGTCTTTGATCAGAGCCTGTTGCAGGTTGGCTTCGCCGTTTACCACGTTGACGAAGTCATACACCACGCGGCGCTCGCAACCCATGATCAGGTCGAGGTTACGCAAGCCGACGTCGAAGTCGACGATAACTGTTTTGTGACCACGCAGAGCGAGGCCGGTACCGATAGCGGCGCTGGTGGTGGTCTTACCCACACCACCCTTGCCGGATGTAACCACGAGAATCTTGGCCAAGGTGTTTTACCCCTAAGGAAAAAGGACGTTTAGCCCCTGAAAAACATCTCTTGAAAAACTACTGCAGTCGGACAGCCTTGGCTGGAATCCGGTTCTGAGCGGCGTTTACCCCCGGTAAACACTGCTTTTGGCCTTTTTCCTACTTCGTTTGAGCCGTTTTCGCTACGTTTTAGAGATGCTTGGAAAATGCGGCAGTATCCGTTAAAGCCGAATGATGTTCAACACGTCGCCCGACAGGCTGACTTGTACGCCCGCGCCCCACAATGGATCACGACGCAGATCCTCGGAAACCTTGTAGTGGCCAGCGATAGAGACCAGTTCAGCGGTCATTTGCTGACAGAAAATCCTGGCTTTCGTGTCACCTTTGACGCCGGCCAAGACACGACCGCGCATCGCGCCGTATACATGGATGTTCCCATCGGCGAGAAGTTCCGCCCCCGGGCTGACCGACGAAATCACCACCAAATCGCAACCCTGGGCATAAATCTGCTGGCCACCGCGTACGGGCGAGGTGATGATTTTGGTTGGTTTGATGGTCGGTTCCGGTGGTTTTTCCGGTTTTTTCGCAACGGTGCCTTCGTGCGGGTCGAGCGGGCGTTCACGGGCGCCGGACGGCGGCAGCACCGGCAGATCGACGGCGATGGCGGCGGCAATGTCTTCAATGCGGCTGGCACGGATCGCCAGTGTGCGCAGGCCATGCTGGCGGCAGATGCGCATCAGCCCCGGCAGATCGACCGAGGCTTCGCTGGCCGGAAGTTTGTCCAGGGCCAGGACCAGCGGCGCATTGCTGAAGAAGTTTGGCGCCTGGGCGACCTTGGCGGCCAGTTGCCGATCAAGGTTCTCAAGGTCGTTACGGGCCAGTTCCAGCACCGTAATGGCAAGCATACTGCCCTTCAACTGGAACACGGGATCTTGGTCTAGCGGTTCGGTTTGGCTCATGGTCGGCATACAACGACTTGTCACTAAAAGTGCCGAGACTTATAACGAGAACGCCCGCAGGCCGCAAGCCGGGTCGAACGATGTAGAATGCGCGGCCACTGTCTTGACGGAACCTTTAATGGATCGCCCGCGTTTTCGAACAGCATTTCTTTCTCCACGTTTCTGGCCGCTGTGGTGTGGCTTGGGGCTGTTGTGGCTGATTGTGCAGTTGCCATATCCGGCGTTGCTGTCGGTCGGTCGCGTCTTGGGTGCCTTGATGTATCGAGTGGCCGGCGACCGACGGCGCATTGCCAAGCGCAATCTTGAGCTGTGTTTCCCTGAAAAGTCCGCTGCCGAGCGCAAGCGTCTGCTCAAGGAAAACTTCGCCTCCACCTGCATCGCCTTCTTCGAGATGGCCATGAGCTGGTGGTGGTCGCGCAAGCGTCTGGCGAAACTGGCCCATGTCGAAGGCCTGGAGCATTTGAAGCAGGCCCAACGCGACGGCAAGGGCGTGATTCTGATGGCCGTGCATTTCACCACGCTGGAAATCGGTGCGGCACTGCTCGGTCAGCAACACACCATCGATGGCATGTACCGCGAACACAAGAATCCACTGTTCGACTACATCCAGCGTCTTGGTCGCGAGCGGCACAACCTCGACTCGCTGGCGGTGGAGCGTGACGACGTGCGCGGCATGCTCAAGCTGCTGCGCTCAGGCCGAGCGATCTGGTACGCGCCGGATCAGGACTATGGCGCCAAGCAAAGTATCTTCGTGCCGCTGTTCGGGATTGAAGCGGCAACCGTCACCGCCACCAGCAAGTTCGCACGGCTGGGCAAGGCACTGGTAGTGCCATTCACTCAGCAACGCCTGGCGGACGGCAGTGGTTATCGGTTGGTGATTCATGCGCCGCTCGAGGGCTTTCCCGGCGAGACGGAAGAGGCTGACTGCATTCGGATCAACCAGTGGGTCGAAAGTGCTTTGCGCGAATGTCCGGAGCAATACCTCTGGGCACATCGCCGCTTCAAGACCCGTCCACCGGGCGAGGCGAAGCTGTACACCAAACGCGGTTGAGTCACCGATCCCTTTAAGCACCATGGAGTGTTGCGATGAGTTCTGCTGAACCGGTTACAGGGTTGATACTTTCCGGCGGCGGGGCTCGGGCGGCTTATCAGGTGGGCGTGCTGGCGGCGATTGCCGAGCTGCTGCCGGTGGGAGCGGCGAATCCGTTTCCGGTGATCGTCGGTACTTCGGCTGGCGCGATCAACGCGGTCAGCCTGGCCAGTGGGGCAATGGACTTTCGCGGCGCGATTCAGCGTCTGACTGCCTTCTGGCAAGGTTTCCGCAGTCATCTGGTATTGCGCAGCGACTGGCCGGGGGTGATCCATCAAGCCACCCGGTTTGTCAGTCACAGTCTGCTGGGGATTGGCGCTCAGGTGCCAGTGGCCCTGCTCAACAGCTCGCCGCTGCGCGGTTTACTCAACGAAAAACTGCACATGCCCGGAATTGCCGAGGCCATTGCGCAGAAGCAATTGAAGGCGGTGGCGGTCACGGCGTTTGGTTATGAGTCCGGTCAGGCCGTCACGTTTTATCAGGGCGGCGGCACCATCGAAGCCTGGTTGCGCCATCGGCGAATCGGCGTGCCGACACAATTGAGCGTCGAACATTTGCTGGCCAGTTCGGCGATTCCGTTATTGTTTGCGCCGGTGAAAATCGGCGAAGAGTATTTCGGCGATGGCGCGGTGCGTCAATCGGCACCGATCAGCCCGGCCCTGCACCTGGGTGCCAGCCGGGTACTGGTGGTGGGCGTCAGCGGCAACCCGCGCGGGGTCGACCCGCAACAGCCGCTGCAACGCGCCTACACAGGTCAGCAGCCGACCCTGGCGCAAATCGGCGGGCACATGCTCAACAGTACGTTCATTGACAGCCTGGAAAGTGATATCGAGTTGCTGCAGCGTCTGAATCAGTTCAGCCATCTGTTGCCCGACGGCGCGCCGAGTCGGGCATTGGGAGCAGCGCCGGTGGAGGTGCTGGTGATTTCGCCGAGTCAGCCGATCGATGAAATTGCGGCGCGGCATCGCCAGGAATTGCCGGCGGCCTTGCGTCTGTTTTTGCGCGGGCCGGGGGCGACCAAGACCAGCGGGGCAGGGGTATTGAGTTATCTGCTGTTCGAGGCGGGATATTGCAGTGAGTTGATCGATCTGGGGCGGCGCGATGCGTTGGCCAAGCGGGATGAGCTGTGCCGGTTTCTGGGGGTGTCATAAAGCAAAAGATCGCAGGCTGCGGCAGCTCCTACCCCGGATGCGCACGTCCGTAGGAGCTGGCGAAGCCTGCGATTTTTTGACTTTAAATCAGAAGTGGAACTTCACCAGGAAGCTCGTGTTGCTCTGATCGGTCTTGAAGTACTGGCTGTCCTTGATCCCGTACTTGTCTGACCAGTAGTCGTACTCGACACCGACGTACAACTGCTTCTCGCCGATGTTCAGGGCTTTGCCCAAGTCGTATTTGATCTGTGGGTTGAAGTGCAGGTTGGCGTGGTAGGTGCCTTTGCTGTTCTTGTCGTTATCGACTACCCAGTCCATAAAACCATCGATCAGGATATTCGAATCGCCCACGGGAATGGTGTAGGACCAGGCCGGTGTGATCTGCCAGACGTTGTCACCAGCACGGCTGCCTTCGGTGTGACGCTGGTAGAAGTTCAGCTGGAAGTAGTCGAACCCGGGAATCGCCAGGTCGAAACCCGGACCGATCAGGTAGGACTCGGTATCGCCCTCACCGAACTCGTACGTCATGGCCAGCAGCACGTCTTTGATCGGGCCGAACGCCAGTTTCTGGTCGAAGATCTTGCCAAACGACAAGCGTGGGCTGATTTCGCCGTAATAGGTGTTCGAGCCGACGCCGCTGTCTTCCTTGCCGTTGTAGAAAATCTTGTCGACGAACACGAAGTTGTCCCCGTATTTCCAGGCATCGGCGTGCTCGAAGGTGACGGTTTGCTGAATGCGCGGGTTGACCTGGAAGTCCTTGCCATAGAGGTAGGTCAGGCTGTTGTTCTGCCATTGCAGCAAGTCGCCGGCCATTGCCTGGCCCCCGGCCAGCAAGGATCCCGCGAGCATCAGGCTGGTGCACGTACGTCTCATTCGGTTGCTCCCAAAAAGTAGGTGGTTCCACGTTATTTTTCTAAGGTCGGCGCTCTGGTGTGGCGCCTTTTCTTTGCTGTAAAAACAATCCAGTCGGTCAGCTTTAGTGCTGTTAGCAAGAGCTGAGCCAAGGCTTTCAAAAAGTAAAAAAACGCCCGCTCGGCTGTTCGAAAACAGTCGATTGAGCGTCAATTCGAGAAGCCTTGGTACTGTCCAGAGCCGGGATAAGTTGTCTTTCTGGTCAGGAATTAAATCCGCGCTTTTTTTTAGAGCGGATTCGGGCGGGCGCGGAGAATACTGACTCCTTGGCCAGGTCTCAAGTGCCCCGCAACAGAGCACCGGTGACAGGTATCGGGCACGGTTGCGGGCCATCTTAAAAGTGCACCTTTACCAGCAGGCTGGCGGTGTTTTGGTCAGTGTCAAAGTTGGCGCTGTTTTTGATTCCGTACTTGTTTTTCCAATAGCTGTATTCGGTGCCGACGTAGACCCGTTTCTCGCCCCAGCCCAACGCCTTGCCCAGGTCGTACTTGATCTGCGGATTGATGTGCAAGTTGGCGTGGTAAGTGCCGCGTGCGTTGCGATCGTTGTCCACCACCCAGTCCAGATAGCCATCGATCAACAGGTTCGAATTGCCTAGCGCAACGCTGTAGGACCAAGTGGGAGTGATCTGCCAGACACCATCACCGGGGCGTGGGCCTTCGGTCTGGCGACGATAGAAGTTCAAGGTGAAGTAGTTGAAACCCGGTACTGCCAGATCGAAACCCGGGCCGATCAGATACGCTTCGCTGTCGCCTTCGCCATACTCGTAAGTCATGGCCAGCAATACGTCCTTGATCGGGCCAAACTCGAAACGACGGTCGAGTATCTTGCCAAAGGACAGGCGCGGACTGAATTCGCCATAGAAGGCGTGGGGGCCTTTATTGCGGTCTTCTTCGCCGTTGTAGAAGATCTTGTCGATGAACAGGAAGTTATCGCCGTACTTCCATTTGTCGGCGTGCTCGAACGTCACCGTCTGCTGGATCGACGGGTTGATCACGAAATTCTTGCCGTACAGGTAGCTCAGGCTATTGGTTTGCCACAGCAGTAAATCGCTGGCCATGGCCTGGCTCGCGGCCAACAGGCCAGAGCCCAGCAGCACGCTGGTTTTTGTCCGAGTCATCTGTTGCTCCCTTTTGTTTTTATTGTTTGAGGCACAGGTAGCCACCCCTGTGGGAGCGAGCCTGTTCGCGATGGCGTTGGTTCAGTCAACACTGATGTTGAATGTCATACCGTCATCGCGAGCAGGCTCGCTCCCACAGTGGGTGTGTCTTTTAGTGGGTCAGTGCGGGTGGGCGTGGCAGCCGGCTTCCTGAAGAATCTTGATCCCGGTGGCGGCGACCATGCCGAACATCGCAATCGCCGTACCGCCCAGTACCGCAGGTGGAATCGACGCCACCAGTAGCGCCGCTTTCGGCAGTTGCAAGAGGGGTAAACGCTGAATGGCGGGTGCGTCGGGGATACGGGCTTCGGATAGCTCGGACATGCAACACCTCGGATCTTTTTTATTCTTGTGATTTGTGTATCGGGTGGACCTGTGACGAGGGGCTTGCTGTGGCCACAAAAGCCCCCTCGCCACAACGGTGTGTTGCTTATTGGGTTTGAGCTCCCTGAACAATCCACGCACCGATCAGGTCGCGCTCTTGCTGGGTCATCTGGGTGATGTTGCCCAATGGCATGATCTGGCTGGCGACAGCCTGGGCCTGGATGCGCGGGGCCTGAAGCTTGATCTGCTCGGGGGTATCGAACATCACGCCCGCCGGCGCCGCGCTGAACAGCGGGCTGGTGGGTTTCGCCGAATGGCAGACCGTGCAGCGTTCCTGGATCACGTCGTGCACCTTGTCGAAGGCAGGACCGGCATTGGATGCCTGGGCGGGTGCAGTTTCAGGGGCTGCCGTCGGTGCAGCTTCAGCCGGTTTCTTGCCGCCGCCGAGGGCTGTTTCCGGCAGCGGCTGATACTCGATGGCCCCAGGCGCCTTGGCCACTTCAGGTGCGCTGGACATTGGCGCCGGCCCGGTCACATAGGCCAGGCAGATCATGCCGACCGCCGCAGCGGGCAGGGTCCAGGCGAATTTGTGGCTGTCGTGACGGGTGTTGAAGTAGTGACGCACCAACACCGCCAGCACCGCGATCCCGGCCAGGATCAGCCAGTTGTATTGGCTGCCGTAAGTGCTCGGGAAGTGGTTGCTGATCATGATGAACAGCACCGGCAAGGTGAAGTAGTTGTTGTGTCGCGAACGCAGCAAGCCTTTGGCCGGCAGCGCCGGATCGGGCGTGCGGTTCTCGGCAATCGCCGCCACCAATGCGCGCTGCGCCGGCATGATGATGCGGAACACGTTGCCGACCATGATGGTGCCGATGATCGCGCCGACGTGCAGGTACGCACCACGACCGCTGAACACTTTGCTGAAGCCGTAAGCGGCGCCAATGATCAGCACGAACAGGATGAAACCGAGCAGGGCAGGGCGTTTGCCCAGGGCCGAGTCGCAGAGGAAGGAGTAGATGAACCAGCCGACGAACAGCGAGCCGATGCCCAGCAGGACACCTTCAGGGCCGGTCAGGCTGCTGCCCGGAGCGAGCAGGTAGAGCGTCGGGTTGGAGTAGAACACCACGCACAGCAGCGCGACCCCCGACAACCAGGTGAAGTAGGCTTCCCATTTGAACCAGTGCAGGTTGTCCGGCATGGTCGGTGGAGCCAGTTTGTATTTTTCCAGGTGGTAGATACCGCCGCCATGGATCGCCCACAAATCGCCCGCCAGCCCGTTTTTCGGGTTGACCCGATTGAGGTTGTTCTCCAGCCAGACGAAATAGAACGACGCGCCGATCCAGGCCACGCCAGTGATCATGTGAACCCAGCGCACGCTCAGGTTCAGCCATTCCAACAGATGTGCTTCCACAGTCTTTACCTCTCGCCTGTCACTCTGTTGTCGAGTGATCAGACCTTCTCTTATTGGTGGGGGGCGAGGATCAAACGCTCATCCTCTTTGAAAAAATGCTCATCGCAGTTATTGCCTGTGCCACTGCGATCAACCACCAGGAAGTCATCCCGCTTTTCGATCGTCAGCACCGGATGGTGCCAAACGCCGCGATGGTAATTAATGCCCTGCCTGCCGTTGGTGACGAAGGCGCGGACCAAGCCTGATACAGGTTCATCGCCAAGTGGCGCGACCACGATCAGAAAGGGGTTGCCGAGCAGCGGAATGAAAGCCTGGCTGCCCAGCGGATGACGCTCCAGCATGCAGACGGTCAGCGGCATGTCCTGCGCGTCGGCGCGGAAGATGCTGATGATCGCGTTGTCCTCTGGCGTGGCGGTTTCTACCGTCGCCAGTTTGTGAAAGCGCATGGTCGAACCGTTGTTGATCATGAAGTGATCACTGCCGTCGGTTTCGATCACGTCACCGAAAGGGGCGAAGGCTTCTTTGGTCAGCGGTTCAATCGTCAATGTGCGCATGCTGGTCTTCTTTTCCGAATTCTGTGTTGTTTGTTGATCGTTCCCACGCTCTGCGTGGGAATGCAGCCCGTGACGCTCCGCGTCACATCCAAAGCGGACGCAGAGCGTCCATTGATGCATTCCCACGCGGAGCGTGGGAACGATCATTACGGCTTACTTGGCGACCTTGCCCAAAACGCGCAGGCGGCTCACGCCCCCATCCGGGAACACGTTCAGGCGGATGTGGGTGATCGGGCCCAGTGCCTTGATCTGCTCGGCGAAGGTATGTTCGGCGTGCATTTCCAGCTTCTGGCTTGGCAACAGTTCACGCCAGAACAGCGACTGGGTTTCGATCTGGCTGTCGGTGCCGCCTTTCACGAATGCACCCTGGATCGAGCAAGTGTCCGGGTAGTTGCCTTTGAAGTGCAGGGTGTCGACGATGACTTTCTCGATCTCGCCCGCATGACCCAGCGCGACGATCACCCAGTCATTGCCCGGCGTGCGACGACGTGCGGTTTCCCAGCCATCGCCCATGTTGATGCCACGACCCGGGTTGAGGATGTTACTCATGCGTCCGAAGTGCTCGTCGGAGCAGGCCAGCGCCCGGCCACCGTTCAGGGCTGCGGCCAGGTCGACCTGTTCGTTGTCGCCCACAGCCGACCAGTCGCGGTAAGGAATGCCGTACACACGCAGACGAGCCACGCCGCCATCCGGGTAGATGTTGAAGCGCAGGTGGCTGAACGCCTGGTCGTTATTGATTTCGTGGTAGTGGTGGCTGTTGCCTTGCAGCTCGACGGCGGACAGCACTTCAGTCCACTGGGTGTTTTCGTCCGGCTCGCCCGAGGCCAGGAAGCAGGCTTCCAAGGAAGCCGATGGCGGGTAGTTGCCGGTGAAGAATGAAGTGTCGATGTCCACGCCCTTGATCGAGCCCGGTACGCCCAGGCGGATCACCGCGCTGTCGTAGCCTTCGAAGCGCTTGCGGCGCGACTCCCAGCCGTCCATCCACTTGCCGTTGTCATCGAACACGCCCTCCTTCCACACGGCCGGGGTCGGTTGGAACAGACGGTTGGCGTCGGCGAACCAGTCATCGGTGACCGAGATGATTTTGGTGCCCAGGCGGGCGTCGGCCAGGTTGACGAACTTCTCGAAAGGTACGGCGTAAGCTTTCATTCTTCTTGTCTGCCTTTAATAAGTTGGCTTGGGATGCTTGCAGGGCCCTGAGCGTTTTCCGCGTTTTTTAACGCTCGGGCCAAGTTCGCTATAGGGTCAGTAATCGGAACAGGGCGATCTTGTTGATCTGCGCCAGCGCGCATTTGAATTCGGTGTCGACCGAGTTGTGGATGCGCGTTTCGAACGCTGCGAGGATCTGATGCCGGTTGCTGCCTTTTACCGCCATGATGAAGGGAAACTTGAACTTGGCCTTGTAGGCGTCGTTCAGCTCGGTGAAGCGCTGGAACTCTTCGGCCGTGCATTGGTGAATACCCGCGCCAGACTGTTCTTCAGTGCTGGCAGCGGTAAGCTGGCCCTGGACGGCGGCTTTGCCGGCCAGGTCCGGGTGAGCGTTGATCAGGGCCAGTTGGCTTGTGTGATCAGCGCTCAACAAGATGTCGCTCATGCGCTGGTGCAGGGTTTCGATCTCGTCGATCGAAGGGTCCTGGCCCAGGTCGAAGGCCTTCTCGGCCACCCATGGCGAGTGTTCGTAGATGTCGGCGAAGGCGGCGACAAACGCGTCGCGGCTCAGGGACGATGGCTTCAGGGTTTGGAAGCGGCTCATTTCGCGGCCCCTTGATACGGGTGGGTTGTGTGCCAGTGGCGAGCGATGTCGACGCGGCGGCTGAACCACACCTGTTCATGACTTTTAGCGTATTCGATAAAGCGTTTGAGCGAAGCCAGACGCGCTGGACGGCCAATCAGCCGGCAGTGCAGGCCGATCGACAACATCTTCGGTGCCTCGGCGCCTTCGGCATACAGCACGTCGAACGCGTCTTTGAGGTATTCGAAAAAGTCGTCGCCCTTGTTGAAGCCCTGGACCTGGGTGAAGCGCATGTCGTTGGTGTCCAGGGTGTACGGGATCACCAAATGCGGCTTGCCGGTCGGGTTGTTCGGTTCCCAGTAGGGCAGGTCGTCGTCGTAGGTATCGCAGTCGTAAAGGAAACCGCCTTCTTCCATCACCAGCCGACGGGTGTTCGGGCCGGTGCGGCCGGTGTACCAGCCCAGTGGGCGCTCGCCGGTGATTTCGGTGAGGATGCGGATCGCTTCGAGCATGTGCTCGCGTTCCTGCGCTTCGTCCATGTACTGGTAGTCGATCCAGCGGTAGCCGTGACTGCAGATTTCATGGCCAGCATCGACCATGGCGCGGATCACGTCCGGGTGGCGCTGGGCGGCCATGGCCACGGCGAAGATGGTCAGCGGAATGTCGAATTCCTTGAACAGTTTCAGAATCCGCCAGACGCCGGCACGGCTGCCATACTCGTAAAGGGATTCCATGCTCATGTTGCGCTCGCCTTGCAGCGGCTGCGCCGAGACCATTTCCGAGAGGAACGCTTCGGACTCTTTATCGCCGTGCAGGATATTGCGCTCGCCACCTTCCTCGTAGTTGAGCACGAAGGACAGCGCGATGCGGGCATTGCCCGGCCAGTGTGGGTGAGGAGGGTTACTGCCGTAACCGATCAGGTCGCGTGGATAGTCAGCGCTCACTGCAGTCTTCCTTCTTGTTCGTGTCGACTTGTTCAAAGTCAGGGTGTGTGTGGCGGCCTGGCGATGAGAGGGCAGGCTGGCGTCACAGCGATGGGTTGATTGTATACAACTTTATGTTCACTTTGTAAGCCTGTTTTTTTGCATTTTTCATAGGCTATCCACTTTGAAGGGTACTGCAAGAAACCTGCCTGACTGGTCAGCTAATGGATAGGAGGTCCTCTGATCTCATGGTTCGGCGCAAGATTCGCTGACAAACCCTGAATGGAGGTGGCAGCGGTAAAAATGTCGTTTTTATTGTGTACAATTTTTATGAAAAGTGTCTTAATCAGTCGCTCGCCGCAGCTTTTCGTGCTCCGAAACGGTGCGGTCTCCTTTTCAACTGACTTCGGGAGGCGCGAGGTCTGACTGCTCCACGCAGGCAGGCGCGCAGAATCAATGGGACGTTTGACTACACACGTTTTGGACGCTGCACACGGTTGCCCGGGCAGTTCGATCAAGGTCGAGTTGTACCGCGTTGAAGGTTCGCAGCTGGAATTGGTCGCCACTGCGCTCACCAACAGCGATGGCCGTGTCGATTCGCCGCTGCTGCAAGGTGATGACTATCGGTCCGGGGTCTATCAGCTTCAGTTTCATGCGGGTGATTACTACCGCGCTCGTGGGGTTCAGCTGCCTGAGCCTGCGTTCCTGGATGTGGTGGTGCTGCGTTTCGGCATCTCTGCGGAACAGGATCACTACCACGTGCCGTTGTTGATTTCGCCGTATAGCTATTCGACCTACAGAGGAAGCTAGGACTTTTCCCCCAGCCCCTTCTTCTCAAAAAAGCTGCGCATAAGCTTCTTTGGTCTTTCGCCCGCTCACACTGCGGGCTTTTTTTTGCCCTGAGATATGTGGTGTTGCTGATGACGCCTTCGCGAGCAAGCCCGCTCCCACACTGGATCTTCTGCGAATACATTATTTATGACCGGCAGAGATCAAATGTGGGAGCGGGCTTGCTCGCGAAGCTTTTGCTTTTAACGACTCAACAACGACGCCGCACCAGCCCCGCTAAACAACCCCGCACTGACCCGGTTAAACCAGCTCTGCCCATTGCCGCTGCGCAAATACCGCGCCGCGCCGTGAGCCCCCAACCCATAAGCCAATTTGCACAGCAGATCCAGCACGGTCCAGGTGGCAATCATCACCAGCAATTGCGGCAGGAACGGTTGCTCAGCACTCAAAAACTGCGGCAGGAAAGCGGCGAAGAACAAAATGTCTTTCGGATTGCTCGCGCCGAGCATGAACGCGCGCCCGAACAGTGCACGAAAGCGCGGCACCGGCGCAGCCTGGGGCACTTCGGCGCCTTGGGAGGGCTGACGCGATTGTTGCCAGCTCTGCCAGGCGAGATAGAACAGGTACAGCGCACCGACGATTTTCAGGGCGCTGAACAGCTGTTCCGACGCCAGCAACAATGCGCCCAAGCCAAGCGCCGAAGCACTGAGCAGGCAGATCGAGGCAATCACGCCTCCCAGAAACGCCGGGTAAGAGCGGCGCAAACCGTAATTCAGACTGTTGCTGATCATCAGCAAAGACAGTGGCCCCGGGATCAGGATCACCACCAGCGCAGCGCCGCTGAACAGCAGCCAGGTTTCCAGACTCATCACTTTCCTCCCTATATGCAAAAGCCTCACCCGACGGGGTGAGGCTGTTTTGAAACACTGTTTTTGAAACGTAGACGGCTTACAAGAAAATGAACTTGGCGATGAAGATCGCGCAGAGCACCCACAAACTGACGGAAATTTCCTTGTGTTTACCGGTGAAAGCCTTCAGCACCACGTAAGTGATAAAGCCCAGCGCGATACCGTCGGCGACCGAGAAGGTCAGCGGCATCATGATCGCGGTAACGATCGCCGGAATGCTGTCGGTGGCTTCGTCCCATTCGATATGCGCCATGCCGCCCATCATCAGCATCGCCACATAAATCAGCGCACCGGCGGTTGCATAAGCGGGGATCATGCCAGCCAGCGGTGCGAAAAACATCGCGGCAATAAATAGCACACCTACGGTCACGGCGGTAAGACCAGTCCGACCACCAGCGGCTACACCAGCGGCACTTTCCACGTAGCTGGTGACCGGCGGAACACCGACCACCGCACCAAATACGCTGGAAGCACTGTCGGCTTTCATGGCGCGAGAAAGGTTTTCGATCCGGCCGTCAGCGTTCACCAGGTTGGCGCGCTGGGCGACGCCCATCAGGGTGCCGGCGGTGTCGAACATGTGCACGAAGAGGAAAGCGAGTACCACGCTGATCATGCTGACGTTGAATACGCCGGCGACATTCATGGCCATCCAGGTCGGTGCCAGGCTCGGCGGGGCTGACATAATCCCTTCGTAGTGCACAAGGCCCAGGCCCCAACCAGCCAGGGTCACGGTGATGATGCTGATGAGGATCGCACCGAACACTTTGTGGTAGCTGAGCACGGCGATCATCAGGAAGCAGATGGCCGCCAGCAGCGGGCCAGGCTCGCGCAGGGAGCCGAGCTTGATCAGGGTGGCCGGGCTATCGACAACGATGCCCGCGGTTTTCAAGCCGATCAGCCCTAGAAACAGACCCACACCGGCGCCCATGGCAAAGCGCAAACTCACTGGAATGCTGTTGAGCAGCCATTCGCGAATCCGCGAAAAGGTCAGGAACATGAACAACACACCGGAGACGAACACCGCACCGAGGGCGGTTTCCCAGTTGTAGCCCATGGTGCCGACCACGGTGTAAGTGAAGAACGCGTTCAGGCCCATGCCTGGTGCCAGGCCGACCGGCCAGTTGGCGTACAGGCCCATCAGCAGGCAACCCAGCGCGGCGGCGATGCAGGTGGCGACGAACGCCGCGCCGTGATCGATGCCGGCATCGGCCATGATGTTCGGGTTGACGAAGATGATGTAAGCCATGGTGATGAAGGTTGTCAGACCGGCGATCAGCTCGGTCTTCACCGTGGTGCCGTGCAAGCTGAGTTTGAAGATGCGCTCCAGCCAGCCATTGCGTAATGGCGGCGAGAGTTCCAGCGTCGGGGCTTCGGATTTGCGGCTTTCCACAGCGAGTACTCCTCAAGAGTTTTATTGTTATTTCCAGGGCCGGACCCATGAGGGTGGCAGCGACCCTTTGAGGTACTTGCGAATTTGTTGACCTGATGGTCAGGAACTCGCACGAAGCGAATTATGCTTTTGTATACAAATAAAGCAAATAATGTTTTTGATTTTGTAGACGAAAAGTTTGTTGATCGGGATATATCGGCTATAGACGATCGTTCCCACGCTCTGCGTGGGAATGCCGCCATGGACGCTCTGCGTCCGCCGTTGATGTGACGCAGAGCGTCACGGGATGCATTCCCACGCAGAGCGTGGGAACGATCAGCTTGGAAAGACCTGGGCTTTACCCAGCGCGAGATTCACCGCCAACCACCCATTCACCGCCGTCTCCCCAGCTTCGGCAAACACCCGCTCGAGCAATTTCACCTGCTCGCGCCGCAACGACTGCTCGAACCGCGCGCCTTCTGCAGTCAGTTCCAGCAACCGCTTACGCTTGTCGGTCTCGGACGCGACGCTGTTTACCAAATGCATTTCCACCAACTGACGCAGCGGAATGTTCAGCGCCTGTTTGCTCACGCCGAGCAACGCCAGCAACTCCTTGACGCTGAGGGCAGGGTAGCGGGCAATGAAAAACACGATGCGTTGGTGCACCCGGCTCAAGCCGCGACGCTCGAGCATTTCGTCGGCCTTGGCGGTGAATGCCTGGTAACCGAAGAAAAACGCTTCCATGGCTTGTTGCTGAGTGCTGGGGTTTTTAAGGTCAAGCATATTGACGTATCCGCTCGGTCTGTCGTAATTTCGGTCAACCAGTTTGACTCATTTTCCTCAGGCCTCGCTACCGGTGACCCCCCATGGCTTTTTCCGAACGTGTCTCGCGCCTTAAAAGTTCTTTGATCCGTGAAATCCTCGCCGCCGCCCAGCGTCCGGAAGTGATGTCTTTCGCTGGCGGTTTACCGGCCGAAGCCATGCTGCCGAAAGTCGAGTGGGCGGATATGCCGCTGTCCATGGGGCAGTACGGCATGAGCGAAGGCGAGCCAGCACTGCGTGAGGCGCTGGCGGCCGAAGCCCGAGCGTTGGGTGTGCCGTGTGAGGCGAGTCAGGTGCTGGTGGTCAGCGGTTCCCAGCAAACCCTCGATCTTGCGGCCAAGCTCTACATCGACAAAGGCACCGAGATCCTGCTTGAAGCGCCGACCTATCTGGCGGCGCTGCAGATTTTTCAGCTGTTCGGCGCCGACTGCATCACCGTCCCGCTGGAAGCCGATGGCCCGAACCTGGTGCAATTGCGCAGCCGTCTGGAAAAACACAAGCCAGCGTTCATCTACCTGATTCCGACGTTTCAGAACCCGTCAGCGGTGCGCTACAGCGAGGCCAAGCGCGATGCAGTGGCGGCGTTGCTCGACGAGTTCGGCGTGACCCTGATCGAAGACGAACCCTACCGCGAACTGACCTTCGATGGCGGCAGTGCCACGCCGATCGTCAGCCGGTTGAACAAAGCCAGCTGGATCTACACCGGCACCGTGTCGAAAACCCTGTTGCCGGGCCTGCGGGTCGGTTACCTGATCGCCAGCCCGGACCTGTTTGCGCACTTGCTGCGGCTCAAGCAATCGGCCGATCTGCACACCAACCGCATCGGGCAGTGGCAAGCGCTGCAATGGATCGGCACTGAGAAATACCAACAGCATCTGGGTGAGTTGCGTGATTTCTATCGGGTTCGTCGGGATGCGTTTCAGTCGGCATTGGAAACGCACTTTTGCGATCTGGCGCAGTGGAACGTGCCGCAGGGCGGGTTGTTTTTCTGGCTGACACTCAAGCAGCCGCTGGATACGCGCACGCTGCTCAAGGCTGCGCTGGCGGCGGATGTGGCGTTTATGCCGGGCGAGCCATTTTTTCCTGAGCCGGACAAGAACCCCGGTCATCTGCGGCTGAATTTCAGCCACATCGACCCGGCGCGGCTGGACGAAGGGCTCAAGCGATTGGCGACGGTGGTGCGCGAGGCCCAGGCGGCAGAAGCGGCTTGAGGGGAGGGTAGAAACGAATAAACCGGCGCAAGGGCCGGTTTATTTTTGTCTGAAATTTGCAGTGATTGTGCCGGCCTCTTCGCGAGCAAGCCCGCTCCCACACTGAATCGGTGTTGAACACAAATCCCATCAAACCACAAAACCAATGTGGAGCAGGCTTGCTCGCGAAGGCGTCAGTCAGAGCACGACAAAACTATCAGACTGCAGCAAACCGCTTATCCAGATAATCAATGATCACCTTGGACTCATACATCCAGGTGGTCTGGCCATTCTCTTCGATGCGCAGGCACGGCACCTTGATCTTGCCACCTTGCTCCAGCAGAGCCTGGCGATCCTGTTCGTTGTTCTTGGCATCGCGCAACGCCACCGGTACGTTCAGGCGACGCAAGGTGCGACGGGTTTTTACGCAGAACGGGCAAGCGTGGAACTGATACAGGGTCAGGTCCTTGGCGGCCGTGTTGACCTGAGCCTGAGCTTCGGCAGGGCGCTGTTTTTTGCCCGGACGGCTGATGAAGTCGATGAAGATGATCAGTTGGCCAAGGCCGACACGAAGCGCTTTAACGAACACGGTATAAGCCTCACAGGGGCAAACAGAAGGCGCGCAGCTTACCTGATTTTCGCAGGTGAAAAAAAACCGGCGATCAGTGCCGGTTTTCTTCGTGCTGCGAGTTACTTGATCAGGCTGAGAAACTCGCTGCGGGTGGCCGCGTTTTCGCGAAACTCGCCGAGCATCACCGAGGTGATCATCGTCGAGTTCTGTTTCTCCACACCGCGCATCATCATGCACATGTGCTTGGCCTCGATCACCACCGCAACGCCCAAGGCGCCGGTGACTTGCTGGACCGCATCGGCGATCTGGCGACTGAGGTTTTCCTGGATCTGCAGGCGGCGGGCGTACATATCGACGATCCGCGCGACTTTCGACAGCCCCAGGACCTTGCCGCTCGGGATGTAGGCAACGTGGGCTTTGCCGATGAACGGCAGCATGTGGTGCTCGCACAACGAGTAGAGCTCGATGTCCTTGACCAGCACCATCTCGCTGTTGTCGGAGCTGAACAAGGCACCGTTGGTGACCTCTTCCAGTGTCTGTTCATAACCGCGGCAAAGGTACTGCATGGCTTTGGCGGCACGTTTTGGCGTGTCGAGCAGGCCCTCGCGGGAGGCGTCCTCGCCCAATTGGCCGAGAATCTCGGTGTAATTCTGTTCCAGGGACATGAAACTACCTGTGGGATTTTACGCAAAGGGCAAGGGTACGGTGACGGACACGGCGCTGCAAGCGTGAAGCGACGGCATCACTCGTCGCGACCTTCCATCATAGTGCGTTTGAGCATCACATAAACCGCTCCGGCGCCGCCGTGTTTCGGTTGGCACGAGGTGAAGCCAAGCACCTGTGAATGCTGACGTAGCCAGGTGTTGACGTGGCTTTTGATCATCGGCCGCTTGCCGTCCAGGCGCACCGCTTTGCCGTGGGTGACACGTACGCAGCGGATTTCGAATTTGGTCGCTTCGGCCAGAAAGGCCCATAGGGTCTCACGGGCCTTTTCCACGTTCATGCCATGCAGGTCGAGGCTGCCTTCGAACGGAATCTGTCCGATCTTGAGCTTGCGCATCTGGCTTTCCTGGACACCGTCGCGGGCCCACATCAGCTCATCTTCGGGGCCGACATCAATGACGAACTGATCGGACAGCCCATCAACGGTGGTGGCATCGGTGCGCACGGTGGCGGCCTGGCGCAGCTTGGCGATTTGCGCGCGGTCGGCCTTGGGTTTGCCGGTTTCGGCGCGATCGTGCTTGATCGGCTTGACGCCTTGGATCGCGCTTTTGAACAGGGAAAAATCGTCGTCTTGCATGTCAGCCTCCGCGAAGGGCGGCCAGTTTACCCAAGTCGAAGCGAATGGGGCGCGACAAAACGCGTGGCGTTCGGCTCAGTCGTGTTTTTTCATCAAATGCGGGGACATGTTCAGCTCTTGCGATTGACGCGAACGGCGGCGGCAGCGGCGCCACAGCCACACGCCGATGTACAGCACGAACAGGCCAATCGCCAAAATCACTGCCGAACCGACCCGGTTGGTATTCAACTCGCCCAGGGCGGGCGCTTGGCCGAGCAGGCTGGCGGCACCTGCCATCACCAGCAGCACGCCGCACATCGCCAGCAGAGCGGCAATGGCTGCGCCGAAGCGAAAACGCCAGTTGCTTTGGCCTTTGGGCCGCAAGCGGCGTGCATCAAAACCATCGGATAACTTCATTCCGACCTTCCTCAATGGGTATCGGCCCTTCGACCGGGAGTTGACCGGGATGTTCCTGAGGCTAGGGCAATTACAGCAAATGAGAGGCTTTTGCGGATGAGCGGCGGCATGGGCCGCTCATCGACGGTCGATCAGATCAGTTCGCGGGTCTGGGCGAGGGTGGCGAAATTGTCCGCCATGATCGCCATCTCGGTGTGCTGAACATGCTCGGCGCTCAGGACGCCACCCTTGGAGGGCAGGTCGCGAGTCGCGCAGGCGTCTTCAACCAATGTGCAACGAAAGCCCAGGTTCTTCGCGGCGCGCACGGTAGTGCTGACGCTGGAATGGCTCATGAAGCCGCAGACGATAAGGTCCAGCGAGCCGAGATTCTGCAGGCGCTCCAGCAGTTCGGTGCCATGAAACGCACTCGGCAGCAATTTGCCGATGATGGTTTCATCGCCCTGTGGCTCCAGGCCCGGGATGAACTCACCGCGCTCGCCTTGCGGGTCGAACAGCCCACCGACGGTGCCGAGGTGGCGCACGTGCACGATCGGCCGACCGGCTGCACGGGCAGCGGCCACCAGTTGCTTGATGTTCGCGACGGCAGCATCCATGCCGCTCAGTGCCAAGGGGCCGCTGAGGTATTCTTTCTGGGCATCGATGATGACAAGGGTCGCATGACCCAGATTGGCCGCTGCATAACCACGGCCGCTGAGTTGAAACATCGTTTTTGGAACGGACATTCTGGGGCTCCTTCGAGTGGGGCTTTTGCGACATTGTCCTCTGGCTGAGCGCTTCTGTGAATCGCTACCATCGTAGGCACCGCCGTTGTTGGGTCGCAGCCTTGTCAAGATACTCGTTCTGTTCAATAGCTTGCTGAAAAAATAGAAGAGTCCTACATCTGGTCCGGTGTTTTTCCTGCGTCGTCGTGGCGTCTTTTGGCTGTTAGAATCGTCAGTCGTTTTTTCTGGAGTTTGCCCCGTGATCACTTCCCGACTTCGTACCCTGCGTGACCATATCCGTTGGGCCGTCAGCCGCTTCCATGGGGAGGATCTGTTTTTCGGCCATGGGACCGACAACGCCTGGGACGAAGCCCGTCAACTGGTGTTGGGTGCGCTGCACTTGCCGTGGGAAATCGCCGATAGCTACCTCGACTGCAATCTGGAAGAGGACGAACTGGTCAACTTGCAGCGCCTGCTCAAACGTCGCATCGAAGAGCGCATTCCGACCGCTTACCTGCTGGGCGAAGCCTGGTTCTGCGGTATGTCGTTCATTGTCGACGAACGCGTGCTGATCCCGCGTTCGCCAATTGGCGAGCTGATCGAAAAGCGTTTCGAACCGTGGTTGGGTGCCGAACCTGCGCGCATTCTCGACCTGTGCACCGGTTCCGGTTGCATCGGCATCGCCTGTGCTTATGAGTTCCAGAACGCCGAAGTGGTACTGGCCGATCTGTCGTTCGAAGCGCTGGAAGTGGCGAACCAGAACATCGAGCGTCACGGTGTCGATGAGCGCGTGTTCACTGTTCAGGGCGATGGTTTTGATGGCTTGCCAGGTCAACGTTTCGACCTGATTGTGTCGAACCCGCCCTACGTCGATGCGGAAGATTTCGCCGACATGCCGGACGAGTATCAGCACGAACCGGAGCTGGGCCTGGCCTGTGGCGACGACGGTTTGAACCTGGTGCGCCGCATGCTCGCCGAAGCGGCGGATCATCTGACCGAGAAAGGTTTGCTGATTGTCGAGGTGGGTAACAGCCAGGTTCACGTCGAGGCGCTGTACCCGGAAGTCGACTTCGCCTGGCTGGAGTTCGAGCGCGGTGGGCATGGGGTGTTCATGCTGACGGCGCAGCAGTGCCGCGATCATCAGGCGTTGTTCGCTTCTCGCGTCTGACTCTAGAAAGCCTTCGCGGGCAAGCCACGCTCCCACAGGTTTTGTGTGTGCCAGATCAATTGGACACAACACAAAACTGTGGGAGCGTGGCTTGCCCGCGATGGCAGCGCTGCGGTCTCAAGCCTTCAACGGTGCGTAGCAATCCAGATCAACAATCCCGCCTGAAACACCGCAAACGCCACCAGACAGGTAATGGTAAAACGCAGCCCGGCGTCTTCGCGTTTGTACTTGCTGACTTTTTCTTCGTGCTTCTTCAGTTTGACTTCCTGTTCCGCCAGGTTCTGCTCGGCTTGTTGGAGCATCTGCGCGGCTTCGAGAATTTCCACCTGCTGCAACTTTTCGCTGTTCCAGTCGCCGAGCAAATCACCTACCGACACCTCTTTAACGCTGCCCTTCAAATGCTGGGCGTCGGCGTAGACCACGTCAAAACCGTGCACCCGCAGAAAGTGATCGCGGCGCAGGCGAGTGTCTTCGTTCAGCGCATCCTTGTTGTTCAGGTCAGTACCATCGACGGTGTAGGCGGGCCATCTTTTCTTCGCCCACGTAATGCCCTGAGCGGCCATGTAACGCCCGATGCCACGGTTCAACGGCTCGATCTGCAAGCCACTTTCCGGGCCGAAATGCACGCGTTTGGCAGCGTGATCAACCCAGACATCCAGATGATTCTGTTCTTTGCGCACACGCTGGCCCGGCAGTTTGATGGCCATGCGCAGCAGGCTGTGTTCCTTGCTATTGCGTTCGGCGTAACCGAATTCGACAAAGCGCAACGGCCGTCCACCGGTGTTGCGGTCGGTTTTCAACGGCGCCAGGCGGAGCATTTTGTGGTGCTCGACGTGGACGTCCGCCCACGGCAGCTCGACCGCTGGCGGTGCGTCTTTTTCAGCGGGGGTGTCGGGTGAAGTCTGGGTATCAGTCATAACGGCGAGATCCTGTCCAAGCCCTGCTTGCCACCAGCCAGTGCGCTGGCGACAAAGGCTTATCGGCCGTTTTTTTCAGGACTGGAGGGCCAGGGACGTTCTCAACCGGTTTTCACGGCGTGAAAACTGGTTGAGAACGCCTTCTGACAGCGTTTAACGGGTGCGAAGTCCGTCAATAAACTCGAGGATTCGCGCGCCGAGTTCGGCCGCCAGTGGTAATTGCGGATCTTTATAGGAGGCCAATTGCCGCTTCACGTCGTTGGGCACGATGCGCATCACGTGGTTCATGCCTTCGATCAGCGCCAGTTCGGCGTCCGGTTTGGCCGCCTTGAGCGCTTGGGCATCACCGACGCCGACCTGAATGTCGTTGCTGCCCTGGATGATCAGCGCCGGCATTTTCAATTTGCCGAAGGCCGCCGCCGGGTCTTGGCGGAATAGTGAGATCAGATACGGCTGCACGCTGGGGCGGAAAATCACCTGCAACTGAGGTGGCACGTTGTCGTCGGTGTGGCCGGCCTTGAGGCTGTCGAGCAGTTCATTGCTGCGCAGCATCAAGGGAGGCGGCAGGCGATTGCTCAACTGCTGGCGCAGTACCTGATCGATCGGCCGGGCGCTGCCGGACATGGATATCACCGCTGCGGCATCGATGTTTGGTGCCGCGAGGCTGGCGATCAATGCACCTTCGCTGTGGCCGAGCAAAATCAGTTTGCCAAAGCGCGGATCGGTTTTGAGCTTGTGGCCCCAGGCTTCGGCGTCGGCCACATAGGCCTCCACCGACAGATTACGTTCGTCTGGAGTCGCAGCCAGGCTCGCCGCCACGCCGCGTTTGTCGTAGCGCACGCTGGCGATGTTGTGTTTGGCCAGCACCCAGGCCAGCCGTTTGAGGCTGTCGTTGCGTCCGCCGTCGGGGTTGTTTCCGTCACGATCCGTAGGACCGGAGCCGGAAATGATCAGGACAACCGGCACAGGCGTGTCGGACTTGGGCAGCAACAGCGAGCCGAAAAGCTCGCCGCTGCCGGTGTCCAATGTAATCGGGCGTTGCAGGACAGTGGCCTGTGCAAAGCCGGTAAACAAGGTAAGGCTCAAGGCTAGAACTCGCAGCATCATCACGCCATCATCCACTCGGTGCCGGTTGGACTCGCAGGCGGCCATAAGGTTCGAGCATAAGGTTCGAGGATGAACTAGTCGGGTAGCCTGCGTATACTGGCGCGCATTACGTATTTTAGTTTCGATTTCACGGAGCGTCCCGCATGTCCGGCAATACCTACGGCAAGCTGTTCACTGTCACCACCGCGGGCGAAAGCCATGGTCCGGCGTTGGTCGCCATTGTCGATGGCTGCCCGCCGGGCCTGGAGATTTCCCTTGAGGATCTGCAGCGCGACCTGGATCGCCGCAAGCCCGGCACCAGCCGCCACACCACCCAGCGCCAGGAAGCCGACGAAGTCGAAATCCTCTCTGGCGTGTTCGAAGGCCGCACCACCGGTTGCGCCATCGGCCTGTTGATCCGCAACACCGACCAGAAGTCCAAGGACTATTCGGCAATCAAGGATCTGTTCCGCCCGGCCCACGCCGACTACACCTACCACCACAAATACGGCGAGCGCGATTACCGCGGCGGCGGTCGCAGTTCGGCCCGTGAAACCGCCATGCGCGTGGCGGCAGGGGCGATTGCGAAAAAGTACCTGGCCACCCAAGGCATCGTCATTCGTGGCTACATGAGCCAGCTCGGCCCGATCGAAATCCCGTTCAAGACCTGGGATTCGGTGGAAGAGAACGCCTTCTTCAGCCCCGATCCGGACAAAGTGCCGGAGCTGGAAGCCTATATGGACCAGTTGCGTCGCGACCAGGATTCGGTCGGCGCGAAGATCACCGTGGTCGCCGAAGGCGTGATGCCGGGCCTCGGCGAGCCGATCTTCGACCGCCTCGACGCGGAACTGGCCCATGCGCTGATGAGCATCAACGCGGTCAAAGGCGTTGAGATCGGCGCCGGTTTTGCCAGCATCGCCCAGCGCGGCACCGAACACCGTGATGAAATGACCCCGGAAGGTTTCCTCAGCAACAACGCCGGCGGCATTCTCGGTGGCATCTCGTCCGGTCAGCCGATCGTGGCGCACCTGGCGCTTAAGCCGACATCGAGTATCACCACGCCGGGCCGTTCCATCGACATCCATGGCAACCCGGTTGAGGTCGTCACCAAGGGCCGTCACGACCCGTGCGTCGGCATCCGCGCCACGCCGATTGCCGAAGCGATGATGGCCATCGTATTGATGGATCACCTGCTGCGTCACCGCGGGCAGAACGTCGATGTGCGCGTGAGCACTCCGGTGCTGGGTCAGCTTTAATGGCTGACGCAGGGTCCGTACGAAAACTCGTCGCGCAGGCAGTTTTTGTGCAAAGCCTCATAGCCGCCGGGGCCTGACGACGTGACGGCGCTTCCGTACTGGCGGCTTTCCAGTTTCTACCTGTTCTATTTCGCCTTGCTCGGTTCGACAGCGCCATTCCTGGCGCTGTACTTCGATCACCTGGGCTTTTCCAGTGCGCGCATTGGCGAACTGGTGGCGATCCCGATGCTGATGCGCTGCGTGGCGCCGAACATCTGGGGCTGGCTCGGTGACTACACCGGGCGACGGCTGGCCATCGTGCGGTTCGGCGCGGTCTGTACGCTGCTGACCTTCTCACTGATTTTCGTCAGCAAAAGCTACGCGTGGCTGGCAATGGTCATGGCCTTGCACGCGTTCTTCTGGCATGCGGTGTTGCCGCAGTTCGAAGTCATCACCCTGGCGCATTTGAACGGCCAAACGTCTCGCTACAGTCAGATTCGCCTGTGGGGTTCCATTGGTTTCATTATCACCGTGGTCGCCCTCGGTCGGATGTTCGAATGGCTCAGCCTGGACATCTATCCGCTGGCACTGGTGCTGATCATGGCCGGGATCGTGGTCAGCAGTTTATGGGTACCCAACGCGCAACCGGTTCAGAGTGAACGGTTGGCGGGGGAGGGATTCCTCCAGCAATTGCGCAACCCCGGCGTGTTGGCATTCTATGGTTGCGTGGCGCTGATGCAGATGAGTCACGGGCCGTATTACACCTTTGTGACCCTGCACCTTGAGCAACTTGGTTACAGTCGTGGGCTGATCGGCATGCTCTGGGCGGTCGGCGTGGTTGCCGAAGTCTTGATGTTTCTGGCCATGAGCAAGATCCTTGCACGCTTCTCGGTGCGCCGGGTGCTGCTGGCGAGTTTCCTGCTGGCGGCGTTGCGTTGGTTGTTGCTCGGTTCGTTTGCTGAATTCCTCTGGGTGCTGCTGTTTGCCCAAGTGCTGCACGCCGCAACCTTCGGCAGCTTTCACGCGGCTGCCATCCAATTCGTGCAACGTAGCTTCGGCGCCCGTCAGCAAGGCCAGGGCCAGGCGTTGTATGCCGCGTTGGCTGGCACCGGCGGCGCACTGGGCGCGTTGTATTCCGGTTACAGCTGGAATGCCCTCGGCGCCACATTGACCTTTAGTATTGCCAGTCTCGCAGCCTTCGCCGCTGCCGTTATCATTGCCACACGTATGCAAGAGGACAGGCCATGAGCCTTACCTGCGAACATCTCGCCCAGGAAATCATCGATGCGGGGCGTTTTCTGTATGACCGCCGCTGGTCGCCGGCCACCAGCAGCAAATACTCGACCCGCCTGTCGCCGACCGAAGCCTTGCCATCCGTAGCCATGGCCTCTACATGTAGGGCGCGCGCATGAGCGACGCGCTGCGGCAGATCGAGGCTTTTGAATTTTTGTTCGAGTGCGAGTTGAAGACGCGCTCCCTCTTGAACCTTTGAGGATTTGCCATGAGCAGCCTGTCCGTTTATCACGTCTCCAGCCCTGAAATACCAAACAAAGTCCTGACCCACCTCGAGGACATCACCTCGACCCTGGCCGAACAGGGCGTGCGCTTCGACCGTTGGCAAGCCACGGCGAAAATCCAGCCCGGTGCCAACCAGGAAGAAGTGATCGCCGCGTATCAGGAGCAAATCGACAAATTGATGACCGAGCGCGGTTACCTCACTGTCGACGTCGTCAGTTTGAACAGCGATCACCCGCAAAAAGCCGAACTGCGCGCCGGGTTCCTCGATGAACACCGCTACGCTGAAGACGAAGTACGATTTTTCGTCGCTGGCCGTGGTTTGTTCTCCCTGCACATCGGCGATTATGTCTACGCCGTGCTCTGCGAGAAAAACGACCTGATCCTGGTGCCTGCCGGTACGCCGCATTGGTTCGACATGGGCGAGCACCCGCATTTCGTCGCAATCCGCCTGTTCAACAACTCCGAAGGCTGGGTGGCCAATTTCACCGGCGATGACATCGCCAGCCGTTTCCCGCGTCTCGAGGACTGAGCCGATCCTGTGGAGGCGAGGAATCTGGCACATGGAAACAACTCAGGCCGTGAAGCGAAAGCGTTCACGGCCTGTTTGTTTGTAGCGCGTTTATTTATACAACCGCAGGGTTTAAACCGAGTGATAAGTCGGCAAGGCGAACCGTTGCTGGCTTTGCAGCATGGAGATCTGCGGCAGTTCGCTGGCCTGTTCGGCGACATCACGACGTATCGCGCTGATCACCCACGACAGCTGATCGCCGGCATGCAATTGCTGGTAGGAAATCGAACGTTTGAAGACTTTGCCGTCCGTACTGCGCAGGGTCAGCAGAATGCCGCCGTCAGGCCGTGGCTGGGTGGTCACTTCGAAGTTGGAGAATAGCGACGAAAATTTTTCCTGGATCAGGCTCATGTCTATCAGCTCCGTGAGTGCTTTGAAGGGCTACATGGAGAGGTAGTTGCAGTGATTGTGCCAGCACCTGATTTTTTAAAAATACTTATAAATCAATAAGTTATAAAAATTGTATTTCTATGCTTTCGTGCAATCTGCATGAATGGCCATCGTGCATCCTGCATTTTGCGTGGTCGGTCGCGAATTCGATGGAACCAATCGCTACGCCAGGGTTCCGGATACAAAACATTGCAAAAACCGCGTGTACAGCTCAAGAACCGCTGACGTATTTTCGGCCTCAAACAACGCCACCCGACAATAAGAAAATCGAACGGGAGCATCAATGAGCCGCACGCTGAACGACACGATTACCTGGGGCATGATGCTCCGCAAGCTGCCTTCCATTGCCAAAGCCATTCCCCGCGTGGTGAAGGGCATGAAAGCCGCCAACGTCAAGGACCCGACCCAACCGTGTGGCCTCGGCTGGAGCTTCGAGCAGGCGACGTTGCGCAACCCCGATGGCCCGGCCTTGCTGCAGGGTGAGGTGGCGCTCACTTATGCCCAGGTCAATCAGTGGGCCAATCGAATCGCCCATCACCTGATTGCCCAAGGCATCGGCAAGGGCGATGTGGTGGCGATTTTTATCGAAAACCGTCCGGAACTGCTGGTGACGATATTGGCGGTGGCCAAGGTCGGTGCGATCAGCGCCTTGCTCAATACCTCCCAGACCCGCGATACCCTGGCCCACAGCCTGAACCTGGTGGCGCCGGTGGCGATCGTGGTCGGAGAAGAGCTGGTTCCGGCCTTCAATGCGGTTCGCGAGCGGGTGTCCATCGACGCTGCGCGTACCTGGTTTGTCGCCGATCGCGACACTTATCGCGATCCGGGCAATTCGCCCGATGACTTCATCAACCTGATGACAGTCAGCGCCCAAGCGTGCAGCGATAACCCCGTCAGCAGCCAGCAGGTTTTTCTCGACGATCCTTGTTTCTACATTTATACCTCGGGCACCACCGGGTTGCCCAAAGCCGGGGTGTTCAAACACGGCCGCTGGATGCGCAGCTCCGCCAGCTTCGGGCTGATTGCCCTGGACATGCAGCCGCAGGACGTCGTCTATTGCACCTTGCCGCTGTACCACGCCACCGGGCTCTGCGTGTGCTGGGGCTCGGCAATCAGCGGGGCGTCGGGGTTTGCCATCCGCCGCAAGTTCAGCGCCAGCCAGTTCTGGAGTGACGTGCGCAAATACCGGGCGACCACCCTCGGTTACGTCGGTGAATTGTGCCGCTACCTGGTGGATCAACCGCGCAGCGTCGACGACAGTCGGCACAGCGTGACGAAGATGATCGGCAATGGCCTGCGCCCCGGCGCGTGGAGCGAGTTCAAGACGCGTTTTGCCATTGACCATATCTGCGAGCTGTACGCCGCCAGCGACGGCAATATCGGCTTCACCAACATCCTCAACTTCGACAACACCATCGGTTTTTCCCTGATGGCCTGGGAACTGGTGGCGTACGACCACGACAGCGGTGCCCCCACCCGTGATACCAAGGGCTTCATGCGCAAAGTGGCCAAGGGCGAGCAGGGCTTGCTGCTGGCGAGGATCGACGACAAGGCGCCGCTGGACGGCTACACCGATCCGCAGAAGACCGCAAAAGTCGTGCTCCACGACGTGTTCAAGAAGGGCGACCGCTACTTCAATACCGGTGATCTGCTGCGCAACATCGGTTTTGGCCATGCGCAGTTTGTCGATCGTTTGGGCGACACCTACCGCTGGAAGGGTGAAAACGTCTCGACCACCGAGGTCGAAAACATCCTCTTACAACACCCGCAGATCGCCGAAGCCGTGGCTTATGGCGTGGAAATCCACAACACCAACGGGCGTGCCGGGATGGCGGCAATCACGCCGGCTGAATCCCTGGCGACCCTGGATTTCAGCGAGTTGCTGGCTTTCGCCAGGCAGCAAATGCCTGCCTATGCGGTGCCACTTTTCCTACGGGTGAAAGTGAAAATGGAAACCACCGGGACCTTCAAATACCAGAAGACGCGGCTCAAGGATGAAGCCTTCGACCCGAACAAAACCGGCGATGACCCCATCTACGCCTGGTTGCCGGGCACCCAGACTTACGTGCAAGTCACCCAGCAGGTGCTGGCGGATATCCAGGACGGCAAGTACCGTTATTGAATGTGGTTCTTATTAAATGTAGCTATGGCTATTCATGAGAAAAAAGAAGTGACAGGTTCCAGACCGCTCGGGAAACTATCCGCTTTTCCGATTGACCGAATGTGGAGTCCCCAATGTCAGACAAAAGCCGCCAGATGACGCCCGAAGAGGCTGCTGAATTTGCCGAACAGGTGTTCAACAAAGCGCGCGAGGGCGATGCGGCCATGATGGCTGCGCTGCTGACCAAGGGCTTGCCGCCGAACCTGCGCAACCACAAGGGCGACACGTTGCTGATGCTCGCCGCGTACCACGGCCATGTCGAGACGGTAAAAGTCCTGCTCGAGCACAAGGCCGACCCGGAAATCCGCAATGACAACGGCCAGAGCCCGATTGCCGGCGCGGCATTCAAAGGTGATCTGGCGGTGGTCAAGGCGTTGGTGGAAGGTGGCGCGCAAGTGGAAGGTTCGTCCTTCGACGGTCGTACTGCGTTGATGATGGCGGCAATGTTCAACCGCGTCGAAATCGTCGACTACCTGATCAGTAAAGGCGCTGATCCGAAAGCCAAGGATGCCAACGGCGTATCCGCGCTGGACGCGGCCAAAACCATGGGGGCGGTGGATACCACGGCACAATTGCAGAAACTCCTGGCCTGACCTCTGTGGTGCTGCGGGGCTTTTGTGGCGAGGGGGCTTGCCCCCGTTCGGCTGCGAAGCAGTCGTAAATCCGGCGAATGCGGTCTATCTGAACGACTGCGGTGGCTGATTTTGGGGCTGCTTCGCAACCCAGCGGGAGCAAGCTCCCTCGCCACAAAATGCGTTATCCTTCGCGCCCTCAAATCTCCCTCGCTACAGGATCCACCTCATGAAAGCCGCACTCGTCGAACTCATCAGCAAAATCAGCTCCGGGTGCATGAGCGATGACGAAATCCTGAAAGTCGCTGACGAAGCGGCTCAGGCCTACGCCGATCCAGAAGCTTTTCTGACGGCCAATCCAGACATCAACTACGACGACACCTTCCCGATCCCGTTGGGTGAGTGGGTGGTCGTCGGCAGCTTGCCGGAAACCGTGCTGTTCCAGGCCGACACCTACATGGACCTGTTCGCGCAGATCGTCGCTTCGTTCGGCCCCGGCGTCGATTTCAACATCAAACCCAAGCAACTAGCCAAGACCGAAGCCCTGACGGCGCTCAATCGCATTCAGGTGCAGATGGGCAGCATGAACAAGGAAAACGGCGGTTACACGCTGATGAACTTCAGTCAGTTGCTCGACGACGAACTGCAAGTGGTGCTGGTCTACGGTAATGACGTGCCACGGGTGCTGGAGTTGTGCGCCGAAGTCGGCATCGCCGCGGCGCCATCCCTGGAAGCCTTGAAAGTCGCGATCCACGTCTGAAGCTGTCCAGGACGGTAATAAAACGGAACCCTCGTAAGGCCCGACTATCCTAAGAGGGCATACCACTCTTCGGGAGCGTCACCATGGGTTCCACGTTCAACAGCCTGGTTGGCCTGATTATTCTTGCCCTGGATATCTGGGCCATCATCAACGTGCTTAAAAGTGGCGCCGAGACCGGGATGAAAATCATCTGGGTGCTATTGATCCTGCTGCTGCCGGTCCTGGGCCTGATCATCTGGGCCATCGCCGGGCCGAGGGGCAATGTGCGGATCTGACTTGTTTCGCCTGCAACACTGAACCTGTGGGAGCGTGGCTTGCCCGCGATGCAGGCGCTGCGGTCTGTCAGCTGCAACGCGGCGATCCTATCGCGGGCAAGCCACGCTCCCACAGGTCCTGTGTTTTTTCATGCCGACACGCGGTAATCCGTTGAACGATCAGTCAGGGGTAAAGTCCAGATAGAAGTAAGCCCATCCATGGGTTTTATCGAGGAGGCACCGATGCAAAAGTGGAAAATCACTTTCGTGGATGATCACGGTGAAACAGTGGACGAACTCTTCGAGTGCGAGGAATGCCCGAATAGCGAGCAAGCCGCCAAACTCATTCGCGCCCGACGCCTGCCGATCGCTGCCGAACTGGATCTCAATGATCTGGAGGGTCGTACCGATGATCCGACCGTCAAAAGTCTGAAATCCCAGAACAGCATTGAAATCATCAGTATTACCCCGATCTGATACACCTCTTGTCACATTCACACCCAGACCTTGGCAGCAGCTCTATCTTGGGGCTACTCTGCAAGCGAGATCAGCGAATGACTCGCTAAGGTCTGGTCTTGTCAGCTACATGCTTGTTTCCCATCGGCAACCTCTGTTGCCGTATCGCTCTCACCAATCGGTTGAAAGTGCAGGGAATACGGAAAGTCTATCCATCAGTCTGAGGGGGACGTTTCATGAGCACAGCCTATCAAGAAGACATCAGCAGCAGCGTGCTGCGCCGCATGAAAGAAGGCGGTTTCGACTTTTCACGATTCCATCCCATCGAGTTCTACGCCATTTTTCCGGACGAGGAGCGGGCACGCAGGGCGGCAGGTCATTTCAGTGGTGAATCCTTGAATGCTCAGATCAGCGTGCGCGATGACGGCGCGTGGCATCTGGAACTGAGCAAAGTGATGTACGCCACCTACGACGGGATCGGCGACTTTGAGCAGGACTTCGAGGCGGTGGTCGAGCCTCTGGGCGGTATCATCGAAGGATGGGGCGTCAAGCAGGAGGTACGAGGGCTACTCGCATAACTTTATGAACAGTGACAACACTCAGCAACGGCTGACCTTTGGGTTGGCCGTTTTCGTTTGTGGGGGGAAGATCAAGAGATCGCAGCCTCGTTTCACTCGACAGCTCCTAGGGTGAAACGAGGCTGCGATCTTTTGATCTGGGTTTTTGATTCATAACGTTTCAAAAAAACAAAAAAAACCGCCTGAGCAGGCGGCTAAAGGGAAGTTTCGGTCAGGTTTTCCAGCGAATACGCGGATTATCCGCATCGCCCCCCGGGCAGTGAAATCAACTCTGGCTATGCTGCTGATAGGCGACAGCATTGCTTCGCCATGAAGCGGGGGCAATCAGGTTGGGGCATTTACCGCACAGAATTGGTGCGGTGCGTGTTGCGTCATTATCCAACTGATTGATATCAAAGCGTTTATGCCGATGGCACGGGCCTTGCGAAGGCCTGGATGTCCGGGTGACAAGGAGTACGGCATGATCCGCACCTATTTTGATGAGATGTACGATGCCGGCGGCCAGGTCCGCCCGCATTATCGGGAGTTTGCCCGTTGGCTGGCCGAAACACCTGACGAGCTTTTGGCCCAACGGCGACGCGAGGCCGATCTGTTATTTCATCGTGCCGGGATTACCTTCACGCTCTATGGTGATGAGCAAGGGACAGAGCGCCTGATTCCCTTCGACACCATTCCTCGCAGTATCCCCGCCAGTGAATGGCGGGTCGTCGAGCGCGGCTGCATTCAGCGGGTCAAGGCATTGAACATGTTCCTTGCCGACCTCTATCACGAGCAGCGCATCATCAAGGCCGGCATCATCCCGGCCGAGCAAGTGCTGGCCAACGAGCAATACCAGTTGGCGATGCAAGGGCTGGATCTGCACCGCGATATCTATTCGCACATTTCCGGTGTCGACCTGGTACGCGATGGCGACGGCACGTACTACGTGCTCGAAGACAATCTTCGTACCCCCAGCGGCGTGAGCTACATGCTCGAAGATCGCAAGATGATGATGCGATTGTTCCCCGAATTGTTCGCAGCCCAGCGCATCGCGCCCATCGACCATTACCCGAACCTGTTGCTCGACACCCTGAAAAGCTCCAGTCCGATCGACAACCCGAGCGTGGTGGTACTGACGCCGGGGCGCTTCAACAGCGCGTTTTTCGAGCATGCGTTCCTGGCTCGGGAAATGGGCGTTGAACTGGTGGAGGGCGCGGACCTGTTCGTGCGTGACGACAAGGTGTTCATGCGCACCACGGACGGGCCGAAAGCCGTCGACGTGATCTATCGTCGCCTCGACGATGCCTTCCTCGATCCGTTGGCGTTCAACCCGGACTCGATGCTCGGCGTTCCAGGTCTGCTGTCGTCCTACCGTTCCGGCAACGTGGTGCTGGCGAATGCCATCGGCACCGGGGTCGCGGATGACAAGTCGGTGTACCCCTTCGTCACGGACATGATTCGTTTCTATCTGGATGAAGAGCCGATCCTGAAGAACGTGCCGACATGGCAGTGTCGTAATCCCTCTGAGCTGTCCCACGTGCTGGCCAATCTTCCAGAACTGGTGGTCAAGGAAACCCAGGGCTCCGGTGGTTACGGAATGCTGGTGGGGCCGGCGGCGACGGCGGCGGAAATCGAATCTTTCCGTGAGCGGATCAAAGCCAAGCCCCACGCGTACATCGCCCAACCGACGTTGTCTTTATCGACCTGTCCGACCTTTGTTGAAAACGGCATCGCTCCACGCCATATCGACCTGCGTCCGTTTGTATTGTCTGGCCGCGAAACCCGGGTTGTGCCCGGCGGTTTGACCCGTGTCGCCTTGCGCGAAGGCTCCCTGGTGGTGAATTCCTCCCAGGGCGGCGGAACCAAGGACACCTGGGTGGTCGAGGATTGAAGGAAGCCTGCCATGTTAAGTAGAACTGCCTCGGATCTGTATTGGATGTCGCGTTACCTGGAGCGGGCCGAAAACCTCGCACGGATGCTCGACATCAGTTATTCGCTGTCACTGATGCCTCAGGACGGTCGTGGCGATGGCTTGCACGAACTCGCCATGCCGTTGCTGATCACCGGTACTCTGGACGATTACCTGGAGCGCCACGGCGATTTGCACGCCGAACGGCTGCTGCATTTTTTCGCCCTGGATGCGGCCAACCCGGCGAGCATCTATAGCTGCCTCGGTGCTGCGCGAGCCAGCGCCCATGCGGTGCGTGGGCGGATCACCGCCGACATGTGGGAAAACATCAACGCCACCTGGCTGGAGATTCGCGGGATCGCCGAGCAGGGCTTGAGTCGCTACGGCATGAGCCGTTTCTGTGAGTGGATCAAGGAACGTTCCCACCTGTTCCGCGGCGCGTCCTACGGCACCATCATGCGTAACGATGCGTTCCGCTTCATTCGTCTGGGCACCTTTATCGAAAGGGCTGACAACACCTTGCGCCTGCTCGACGCCCGTTACGAAATGGCCGGCGATCAGGCCGAAGCGGTCAGCGACGGCACGGCTCACGCCTATTACCAGTGGAGCGCCTTGCTGCGGGCCTTGTCGTCGTTCGAGGCCTATACCGAGATCTATCGCGACGCCCCTGGCGCCCGGCATGTGGCCGAGTTGCTGCTGCTGCGCGCCGACGTGCCGCGATCTTTGCGGGCCTGCACCGAAGAAATCGACCAGATCCTCGCCCAATTGCCGGGGGCCAACGGCCGTCCTGCCCAGCGTTTGGCGGCAGAAATGGACGCGCGCCTGCGCTACACCGGTATCAACGAAATCCTCGACGAAGGCCTGCATGCCTGGCTGACCGAGTTCATCCCGCTGGTGCGCCAGTTGGGCAACGCCATACACAGTTCCTACCTGGAGGCTGCATGAGACTTTCCATTAGCCACGAGACCACCTATCACTACGAAGATCAGGTGCGGGCGAGCATCCAGTACCTGCGACTGACCCCACACGACAGCGAGCGCCAACACGTGCTCAGCTGGCAGCTCGACCTGCCACGCCCGGTGCGCGCGCAACTCGATCCATTCGGCAACATTCTGCATGTGCTGACCCTGGACGAACCCCACGAGGCAATCATTATCGGCGCCCGTGGGCAGGTAGATATCGACGAGTTGCGCGAAGCCGAGCATGAAAGCCAGTCGGCGCTGCCGTTCCTGCGCTTCACGCGCCTGACCGAGGCCGACGAAGCGCTGCGCGCATTCGCCGAGAAGGCCTGCAAACAACGCCGGGATCGTACGGCGCTGATCGATTTGATGCATGGCCTGAACCAGCACATGACCTACACGCCGGGTTCCACGGAAGTAGACACCAGCGCCGCCCAGGCTTTCGCCGGGCGTTCCGGTGTCTGCCAGGACCACACCCATGCGTTCCTCGCCTGCGCCCGCAGCCTGGGCATTCCCTCGCGTTATGTGTCGGGGTATTTGTACAGCGAGAACAGCGAACATTTGGCCAGTCACGCCTGGGCTGAAGCCTGGCTGGATGACGCCTGGTACAGCTTCGACGTGACCAACGAACTGGCCCGCCCGGAGCGTCACCTGAAACTGGCCGTGGGCCTCGACTACCTGGACGCCTGTCCGGTGCGCGGCATGCGTCGTGGTGGCGGGTGCGAGCAGATGCATGCCAAGGTGTTTGTGTCACCGACGCCTGCGCCGGTGATTTCGGTGCAACAGCAGTAACCTACCACCGATCGTTCCCACGCTCCGCGTGGGAATGCCTCCACGGACGCTCCGCGTTCGGCTTTGGATGTGACGCAGAGCGTCACGGGCTGCATTCCCACGCGGAGCGTGGGAACGATCACTGACAGGAAGGATGTCTTCAGGGCTTCACCTTGCGCCCCGCCATGTGCTTCAAATACCCCACCAACAATTCCAGATCCCCCTCCGGCAACACCGTCGTCGCGAACGCCGGCATCTTCGCCTGTGGCCACTGGCGCAAGCTCTGCGGATCACGAATGTAGCGCTTGAGGAAATCCGCGCCGAAGTACTCGGTCGGGTTGAACGGAATATTCAGGTCCGGCCCGAACTGCGCATCCCCCGCGCCATTCAATCGATGACACGCCAGGCAGTTCTTCTGAAACAGCGCAAAGCCCTTGTTCACTGGATCGTCCGCCTTCAGCGCAGGATCGGGCAGCAGGGCAGGGAAGCGCTCGGCCACCGGGGCCATGCGCTTGATGCTCGCTACTTCGAACGGCCATTGCTCGGGGCTGATATTGCCCGTTTGCGGATCGGTCCAGACCAGATAAAACGGTCCCGCACTGTGCTTACCCTCTGACAACGGTGGCCACGGCTTGGCCGGGTCTTCAATCGCCAGCCAGGCCCGCGCGCCTTGGGTGTTGAGTAACGGCGCGGCGGCCAGTTCGGCGGCAAAACCGTCCAGGGCAACGGCTTGCAGATGATCCTCAGGCTTGATGCCCGTCAACAACGCCGCCAACGGCACGGCGCGATAGCTCATGTCCCGTTTGTAGGAAACGTCGTTGGTGATCGTGATGGTCTGAACCTGAGGATGCTTGAGCAATTGCTCGGTCTGCCAGGTGCGAGAACTCGCGCCCAGCTCCAGATTCAGCTGTGCGGCAGACAGAGGCATGCTGAGCAGCAAGGCCCCAAACACAATGAGCGCTTTCAAGTGATCGCCGTCCATGTCGTGGATGTGCCGCAAAGGTTGGCACAGCCACGCCGGCTCGAATAGCGAGCCAATCACATTTTTATCAGGCGAAATGAAAACCCTGATGCTCGATCAGCCAATCACTTTGGTCAGGTTCGGCAAAATCAACAACAGTGTAGTGGCGAATAGAATGAGCCCGGCTTGACGAACTTTCGAATGCTTGAACATGGCTTGACCGCCTTTTTTGTTATTTCCTGGTGCCTGCCTGCATATCCATGACGGCAGAGCGCTGCACTTCCTGTAGGACGAGTGCCTCGGCAAAACCCGACGACAACTTCGTACAGGTTTACCTTAGGGCCCGCGTTACGCTTGACTTAGATCCATTTCGTATGGAATTAGCACTAATCACTGCTAAAAAGGCATGAGGCTTATGGCCAGCTTCTTGGGCGCCCGTTTGCTAGACAGCTTGGTGACTTGAATCGGTTTATCCGATAGCAGACTACCGTTCGTCTGAGCGTGACCGTCAACGCCAATGAGCGCTGTGGTCATTGAATCCACGGCTGCTGGGCATAAGGTGAGGGCATAAAGATCAGGGTCACACGGTCTCCTGTAGGAGCCGCCGAAGGCTGCGATCTTTTGATCTTCATTCACCATCAGGTTCGAGGACGTCATGACCCAGGCTTTGATATTCGACGCGTTACGCACGCCCCGTGGTAAAGGCAAGGCCAATGGCGCCTTGCACAGCGTCAAGCCAGTGAATCTGGTGGCCGGGCTGTTGACGGCGCTGCAGCAGCGCACGTCCCTGGACACCAGTCAGGTGGATGATGTGGTGCTCGGCTGCGTGACGCCCATCGGCGATCAGGGTTCCGACATCGCCAAGACCGCCACGCAGGTGGCCGATTGGGACGTCAGCGTGGCCGGTATGCAGCTCAATCGCTTCTGCGCGTCGGGTCTGGAAGCGGTGAACCTCGGCGCAATGAAAGTGCGCTCCGGCTTCGAAGACCTGGTGGTGGTCGGTGGCGTCGAGTCGATGTCCCGCGTGCCCATGGGTAGCGATGGCGGGGCTTGGGCGCTGGACCCGGAAACCAATTTGCACAACCACTTCACGCCCCAGGGCGTGGGTGCGGACCTGATCGCCACGATTGAAGGTTTCAGCCGTCAGGACGTCGATGCCTTCGCGTTGCACTCCCAGCAGAAGGCGGCGCGGGCGCGAGCGAACGGTTCGTTCAACAAGTCGCTGGTGCCGGTGCAGGACCAGAACGGCATCATTCTGCTCGATCACGATGAGTTCATTCGTGCCGAATCGACGATGGAAGGCCTGGGCAAGCTCAAGCCGAGTTTCGAAATGATCGGGCAAATGGGCTTCGACGCCACCGCATTGCGGGTTTACAGCCAGGTGGAGCGGATTAACCACGTTCATACGCCGGGCAACAGCTCCGGGATCGTCGATGGCGCAGCGCTGATGCTGATCGGCTCCGAAGCGAAGGGCCGGGCGCTGGGCTTGCAGCCACGGGCGCGAATCGTCGCCACGGCGGTCACCAGCACTGACCCGACCATCATGCTCACCGGTCCCGCGCCGGCGACCCGCAAGGCGCTGGCCAAGGCCGGGCTACGGGTCGAAGACATCGACCTGTTCGAAGTCAATGAAGCGTTCGCCTCGGTGGTGCTCAAGTTCATCAAAGACATGGCCATCGACCCCGACAAGGTCAACGTCAACGGCGGCTCCATCGCCATGGGCCACCCGCTCGGCGCCACCGGCTGCGCGATTCTCGGCACGCTGCTCGATGAACTGGAAGCCCGGCGCCTGCGCTATGGCCTGGCGACATTGTGTGTCGGCGGCGGCATGGGCATTGCCACCATCATCGAACGCCTCTGAGCCCTGACTTAAAGGAAAATTGCCATGACCGAAGCCATCCGTTACGAAAAGGGTCAGGACCAGATTGTCGTTCTGACCATCGACATGCCGGGCCAGAGTGCCAACACCATGAACGCGGTCTACCGCGACGCCATGGCCACCTGCGTCGCCCGACTGGTCGCCGACAAGGACGCCATTGCCGGCGTGATCATCACCTCGGCCAAGAAGACCTTCTTCGCCGGCGGCGACCTCAATGAACTGATCAAGGTCGGCAAACCCGAAGCCAAAGCCTTTTACGACATGGTGCTGACACTCAAGGGCCAACTGCGCACCCTGGAAACCCTCGGCAAACCGGTGGTCGCTGCGATCAATGGCGCGGCGCTCGGTGGCGGTTGGGAAATCTGTCTGGCCTGTCATCACCGCGTCGCGCTGGACAACCCATCGGTGCTGCTGGGTCTGCCGGAAGTCACTCTTGGCCTGTTGCCGGGCGGCGGCGGGGTAGTGCGCATGGTCCGCATGCTGGGCATCGAAAAAGCGCTGCCGTATCTGCTTGAAGGCAAGAAAATCCGCCCGCAACAGGCGTTGCAGGCGCGGTTGATCGACGAGTTGGCCGCCGATCGCGATGAACTGATGGCCAAGGCGCGGGCGTGGATTGTCGATCACCCGGTCGCTGTGCAGCGCTGGGACGTGAAGGGTTATCAGATTCCTGGCGGCACGCCGTCGGATCCCAAGCTCGCGCCGATGCTTGCTATCACGCCATCGATTCTGCGCAGCAAAACCCAGGGCTGCCTGCCTGCGCCGGAGAAAATCCTCTGTGCTGCGGTGGAAGGCGCTCAAGTGGATTTCGACACGGCGCACCTGATCGAAACCCGCTATTTCACCGAGCTGACCACCGGCCAGGTGTCGAAAAACCTCATTGGCACGTTCTGGTTTCAGCTCAATGAAATCAATGCCGGCGGCTCTCGGCCCCAAGGCATAGCGCCTTACGTAACAAAGAAAGTCGGCGTGCTCGGCGCCGGGATGATGGGCGCGGGCATCGCGTTTGTCAGCGCATCGGTCGGCATCGACGTGGTGCTCAAAGACATCAACCTCGCCGCGGCAGAGAAGGGCAAGGCCCACTCGGCGGCGTTGCTGGACAAGAAGGTTGCGCGTGGTCAGTTAACCCGGGAGCAGCGCGAGGATATTTTGGCGCGAATCCATGCCACCGAAAACGATGCGGATCTGGCCGGTTGCGATTTGATCATTGAAGCGGTGTTTGAAGATCGCGAACTGAAGGCCAAGGTCTCATCGGCGGCGCGAGCAGTCGTCGGCCCGGATGCGGTCATCGCCTCCAACACCTCGACCTTGCCGATCAGTGGCTTGGCCACCGCCGTGCCGGACCAGACGAAATTCATCGGCCTGCATTTCTTCAGTCCCGTGGAGAAAATGCCGTTGGTGGAAATCATCAAGGGCGTCCATACCAGCGACGAAACCCTGGCTCGCGGTTTCGATTTCGTCCTGCAAATCAAGAAGACCCCGATCGTGGTCAATGACAGTCGCGGCTTCTTTACCTCACGAGTATTTGGCACCTTCACCAACGAGGGCATCGCCATGCTCGGCGAAGGTGTGAGCGCGCCGATGATCGAGACCGAAGCGCGCAAGGCCGGTATGCCTGTCGGACCTCTGGCGATCTCCGACGAAGTTTCCCTCAGCCTCATGAGCCATATCCGCGAACAAACCGCCAAAGACCTGCGAGTAGAAGGGAAACCGCTGATTGAGCACCCGGCGTTCGCAGTGATTGACTTGCTGCTCAAGGAATACAAGCGTCCGGGCAAGGCCGCTGGAGGTGGTTTCTACGATTACCCGGCCACAGGGCAGAAGCATTTGTGGCCTGAGCTGAAAACCCGCTTCGAGAAAGCCGATGGGCAGATTTCGCCGAAGGACATACGCGATCGACTGCTGTTCGTCCAAGCCATCGAAACCGTGCGCTGCATGGAAGAGGGCGTGCTGACCTCGACGGCGGATGCCAACGTTGGCTCGATCTTCGGCATCGGCTTCGCGGCCTGGACCGGCGGTGCGCTGCAGTTCATCAATCAGTATGGCGTGAAAGACTTCGTCGCCCGCGCCCAGTACCTGGCCGAGCAGTACGGCGAGCGCTTCACTCCACCTGCACTGCTGCTGGAGAAAGCCGCCAAAAACGCGTTGTTCTAAGGGGCGTTCCAAGGGACCGATGACGCGTTCCGGGGCTTGCCTTGCCACCGTGTTTCAAGGCAGGCTCTGGGGTGTGCATTATTCCCATCATGTGTCAGGTATTTTTTATGTCGTTACGCATCTGCATTCTGGAAACTGACATCCTGCGTCCGGAACTGGTCGATCAATATCAGGGTTACGGGCAGATGTTCCAGCGTCTGTTTTCGCAGCAACCCATCGCTGCCGAGTTCACCGTGTACAACGTGATGCAGGGCGATTATCCCAGCGATGACCTGACCTTTGATGCGTATCTGGTCACCGGCAGCAAAGCCGATTCCTTCGGCACCGACCCGTGGATTCAAACCCTCAAGACGTACCTGCTGAAACGCTATGAGCGCGGCGACAAACTGTTGGGCGTGTGCTTCGGCCATCAACTGCTGGCGCTGCTGTTGGGTGGCAAGAGCGAGCGGGCGACCCAGGGCTGGGGAGTCGGCACCCACAAATACAAACTCGCGGCCAAGGCGCCGTGGATGAGCCCTCTGAGGGAGGAACTGACGCTGCTGATCAGCCATCAGGATCAGGTCACCGCGCTCCCGGAAAACGCCACGGTGATTGCTTCGAGTGATTTCTGCCCGTTCGCCGCGTACCACATTAACGATCAAGTGCTGTGCTTCCAGGGGCACCCGGAGTTCATTCACGATTACTCACGGGCGTTGTTGGATATTCGTCAGGAAGCGCTGGGCGAGCAGATTTATTCGAAAGGTATGGCCAGTCTTGAACACGAGCATCACGGCACGACCGTCGCAGAGTGGATGATGCGGTTTGTGGCGCACAAGCCTGAGGGTGAGGGTGAGTCGGTTAAGCCTTAAAGGCTTCGCGGGCAAGCCTCGCTCCTACAGGAGGTTCGGTGTTCTTGTAGGAGCGAGGCTTGCCCGCGAATTCGTTCAGACGCCTCAGTCCTGACTACAACCATCCCGACCGCTTGAAACTCGCCCACAAACCGACACACCCAATAGTAATAAACCCCAACACCCCGAAATACCCGTAATGCCAACTCAACTCTGGCATGTCCTCGAAGTTCATCCCGTAAATCCCCGCTATCGCCGTCGGGAACGCCAGAATCGCCGCCCACGCCGCGAACTTGCGCTGCACCACGCTCTGGCGTGACGCCTCCAGCAACACCCCGACCTCGATGGTCTGGCTGGCAATGTCCGCCAGGGTCGTCAGGTCTTCCATCTGCCGCGTGACATGAATCTGCACGTCGCGGAAATACGGGCGCATGTTCTTGTCGATGAACGGAAAGCTCAGCTTTTGCAGTTCCTCACCGATCTCCACCATGGGTGCCGCAAACCGGCGCAAGCGCAATACATCGCGGCGAAGGCCGTGGAGTTTCTGGATATCGCGCTCCTTCAGTGAACCGCAGAGGACATTGCTCTCCAGCTCATCGATCTCGGCATGAATCGCTTCGCCCATCGGCTGGTAGTTTTCAATCACGAAGTCGAGAATGGCATAGAGTACGAAATCCTCCCCATGCTCCAACAACAGCGGCCGCGCCTCACAGCGCTGTCGGACGTACGCGTAGGACGCCGAATGTCCATTGCGTGCGGTAATGATGTAACCCTTGCCGGCGAAGATATGAGTCTCGATGAACTGCAGTTTGCCTTCATTGCGGATTGGCGAATACGTGACGATAAACAGCGCGTCGCCGAACGTCTCCAGCTTCGGTCGGCTGTGTTTTTCCAGGGCATCTTCGATCGCCAGTTCATGCAGGTTGAACTGACGTTGCAGGTTGAACAGCTCTTCGGCGTTCGGCTCTTCCAGACCAATCCAGACAAAGTGGCCGGGCTTGGCAGCCCAGGCAGCGCCTTCGTCGAGGGTGATATTGGTGACTTTTTTACCGGCGCTGTAAACCGCAGCAGCAACGACTCTACCCATGATTTTGGTTCACTTCTTATTAGCGCTTTGTATTAGCAAAAATGCCGTGGCAAGCAGGATTCAGCTTAACCTTGTCTGCTGCTTGAGAGTCAGCAAAATCTGTAGAGTTCGCAGGCAAAAGAAAACCCGCACAGGGCGGGCTTCTTTCAGGCGGCCTGCAGTTGCCGATCCATCGAGTCGATGCACTCGCGCATCTGCTCACGGCACTGGGCGATCAGCATCGGCATGTCATCCAGACTCAATCCAGCCGTAGGAATCGCCGGCAGCGAACGGATCAGAATTTTCCCACTGCGCCAGCGGTTCAATCGCATGTGTTTGACGTAACTGCTGACACACACCGGAACAATCGGCACGCCTGCGGCAATCGCCATCTGGAACGCACCTTTTTTGAACGGCAGCAGTTCTTCGCCGAGGTTGCGCGTGCCTTCCGGGAAGACCCAGATCGAGGTGTCTTCATGCTGCAAGGTGCGAGTCGTGGTCAGCATCGACTGGCGTGCCTTGTGCGCATTGCCGCGGTCGATCAACACATTGCCGGCCAGCCAGAACAACTGCCCGAACAAAGGCACCCACTTCAGGCTCTTCTTGCCAATGCACACGGTGCGGCGGGGCACCACGTTGCCGAACACAAACAGATCGTAGTTGGACTGGTGGTTGGCAATGATCACGCAGCTGTCAGGCTTATCCATTAATGGCCCGACGTCGGCCTTCACTCGCAAACGCAGAATGCACATCGCCGGCCACGCGTATAAACGTGCGCATAAACGGCTGTTGTCCGGATTGAACGGCCGGCACAGACCGAGAATCACCCCAAGCATGCCGGCCAGAATAAAGTGCAAGCCCATCAATAACATACGAAACAAAAACAGCATTTAAAGGGCCCACCGGGACAAAAGGTGGCGCAGTGTACGGATGTGCACTGTTTTCGGCAATTGCCGCTATAGAAGTGGGAGATAGCCGATGTTTGAGCGCTTGTTTCCGACTTATGGGTCAGATGCGGTTTAGAGCGGTTGTAAGGTTTTAAACCAAGCGGGCAAGAAAAAGCCCGATACGACGGTCGGGCTTTTCGGTACAGCGCGTTCGGGCTTAACCCATATGCTCCTGATCCAGGATGATCGCGTTGTCCAGCGTCTCCAGCAACGCCTTGCGCACTTTCAGCTTGGTGTTTTTATGGGCGGTCATGTTGAGCTTCTTCAACTGACGAGCCGCTGCCAGCGCTGCGCCTTGCAGCTCTTCGGCCGACACCACCACATCAAGGAAGCCGGCATCCACAGCACTCTGCGGATTGAACATCTCGGCATTGATCACCGCACGATGAAACGCCGACTTGCGCAGACGATCACGCGCCAGTTCGATACCGGCGTGGTGCATGGTCATGCCGATCTGCACTTCGTTCAGGCCAATGCTGAACGGGCCATCGACACCAATGCGGTAGTCAGCCGACAACAGAATAAACGCACCCTTGGCCACCGCATGCCCAGGGCACGCCACGACCACCGGGAACGGGTGCGACAGCAGGCGACGAGCCAATGTCGACCCAGCTGCCACTAGCGCTCTGGCCTCGTTAGGGCCGGCCGTCATCACCTTCAAGTCGTAACCGCCCGAAAAAATCCCCGGCTGACTGGTAATGATCACCACCGCCCGATCCGCCACCGCCCGATCCAGCGCAGCGTTAAACGCAACAATCACATCCGGTGAGATGGCATTGACCTTGCCATTGCTCAAGGTCAGGGTCGCGATACCGTCTTCGAGATGGTAAGAAATCAACTCACTCATGACGCCAATCCTTCTAATAAAGTAGGGCAGACGTTACCCACCGCCGTAGGCCAGGTAAAGCGCCGTGACTGACCACCCGGTCACCCTTTTCCCCGCCCGGCAAGCGTTGCCGGCCACGCCAGCCGCGCATTCCCCTCTATATAGAAGAGGGCGTGAAGCCGGAGATTGGCGGGTTTGCCATGGCACGGCACCCGGCGGAACGACTAAATCGCTAACCGCATGAAAATTCTGCAAAAAAAGTTTGCCATCAGAAAAGCTTTCGACTACATTAGCGCGCCTCGACAGACAGAACATGTTTGACGAGATACGGTGAAGTGTCCGAGTGGCTTAAGGAGCACGCCTGGAAAGTGTGTATACAGGAAACTGTATCGAGAGTTCGAATCTCTCCTTCACCGCCAAATTCGATGTACACAAAACCCCTGATTTCGAGAGAAGTCAGGGGTTTTGTGGTTTCTGGTGTCTGGATTATTCAATCATGGCTGTCACTGGCGGCCCCCTTTTCAAGCTGCCCTCTAAGCCCCATTTCAGGTGAATTCCGCCCCCCTGTTAGACTGGCAACCCGCTCGACGGGAATCGATCTCTATACTCAATTCTCGCGCCGTTTTCCCATCGTTTCACCCAATCGACGGCAGCTCTGAACAAGGACATTTCATGATCACCACCACAACCCACACCATCGAAGGCCGGCAAATTACCGCATACCTGGACATCGTCAGCGCCGAGTCGGTGCAGGGCGTCAACGTGATCCGTGATCTATTTGCTGGTATGCGGGATTTTTTCGGTGGGCGCTCTCAAACGTTGGAGCGAGCATTGAAAGATGCGCGGATTCAGGCGACCGACGAGATCAAGGAGCGGGCGCGAGCGCTTCAAGCGGATGCAGTGGTAGGGCTCGATTATGAGATCAGCATGCCGGCCGGCAAGGGTGGGATGGTGGTGGTGTTTGTGACCGGGACGGCGGTCAAGCTGAGGTAGGACGCCGCGCTGGCCATTCGTCGGGCACGTAACAATCTGAATCACAAGTCCGAGAATGACCGGCTAGTCTCAAAATCCTGGGTGGTGGATATTTTTCAGGCAAATAGGGCTTGCCGGTATCGACCCGTTTTGAGAGGAGCGAAGATATGACTGAGCCGTATATCGAAGACGACGGGGCGGAGTTTCCAATCAATAATTGCGTGCAGTGTGGTCAGACGGACTATGTGCCGAGCTTCGGTGAAGACCGTATCAAAATCAACAAAATCAAATCTACGGTACCTCGAACTCGAGGGCCGAAATCGAAATTCATGCCCAAGCTGGGTGCGCCTTCCCGGAAGTAAACAGTGACTCGTACGAACCCCGCCATTGAGCGGGGTTTCTTGTTTTTGAAGGGAAAAAAGCATGCTTGGAGGCAGTGCGGGGAAATGTCCTACAGTCATGCAGGTTTTTTCACAAACTTTTCACACCTGCCTACGTAGTCTCAGCTCATCCGTTAGAAAGCAGTACCCTGGCCCGTCTCCCCAGCGGGCTTTTTTTTGCCTGTCATAAAACCTTTTCCATAAATGCTGTCCAACCGTCGCCAATGACGAGGTTGTTCCGTGTTTGTGTCTGGACTTTGCCTCCTCTAAAGCATTCAATCTCCGGCCTTTCGGTTTCCCCCTTTTTTTGAGGTTCTCGTTATGCGTTTGACACTGCCTGCTCTGGTTCTGGGCCTTTTGGTTGCTCAAGGTGCGATGGCTGCCGGTGATGGCACTGCTGCGCTCGGTGGTGGTCTGGGTGGCGCACTGGGTAATGTGGTCGGTCAGAAAATGGGCGGCAGCACAGGTGCAGCGATTGGTGCCGGCGTAGCGGGCGCAGCTGGCAGTGCTGTTGCAGCACGCAAAGGCAGCCGCACCAAAGCGGCCATCGGCGGCGGTGTCGGCGCGGCGGGCGGGTCGGTAATCGGCAACAGCCTGGGCGGCAAGACTGGCTCCACTATCGGTGCAGGCCTGGGTGGTGCATTGGGCGGCGGCGTGGGCAGCAATCTGTCCAAAAAAGGCCATTGATCCCAAGATGATCCGCTGAAGAAGCCCGGCTCAATGCCGGGCTTCTTCGTTTTGGAACGTTTCTGAAGTATGTGGCTCAAATCTCTTACAGCCGGTATCTGATTTGCTGTTCAACAGACGCAGATGCCAGACTGATGCCTATCCGCGGCACGATCTTCCCCCGATGCGGAAATTAGAGGTTCATATCATGCGTTTGACATTGTCCACGGTGGTTTTAGGACTTTTGATTGCTCAGGGTGCGATGGCTGCCGGCGACGGCACCGCTGCAGTGGGCGGTGGTCTTGGCGGCGCGTTGGGTAACGTGGTCGGCGGTCAACTAGGCGGCAGCACAGGAGCCGCGGTTGGCGCTGGTGTCGGTGGTGCGGCGGGCAGCGCGGTCGGTGCGCGCAAGGGCAGTCGAACAGAAGCGGCTGTTGGCGGCGGTATCGGCGCCGCAGGCGGCTCGGTGATCGGCAATAGTCTGGGCGGCTCCACCGGTTCGACCATTGGCGCTGGTGTGGGCGGTGCAGCCGGTGGCGCGGTGGGCAGCAACCTGGGTAATGACAGCGGCAGCTCGCATTCCGGTGGCGGCAACCACAAACACAAGCATAAAAATAAGTACAAGCATCGCTAACTCGATATCGAGTGACAGTAAAAACCCGGCCCAGTGCCGGGTTTTTCGTTTCTGTCACCAGGACTCTGGAACGTTTGCCCGTAGGACGCCTCGAACTTCATACACCCCCGAACGTTGTGAGGCATGTCATGACTCCGGAAACAGAAGGCATGGAAGATGAAGGTCCAATCAATGATCCTGGCAACGAAGATCCGGGGTCTCTGATGGACGACGCCACGGTGCCGCTCAACGATGCCGATGACGCAGGCGATGTGGGCAACTATGAAAATGATGAGTATGACGAGGAAGACGACGAGTGATCGTGCTTTGCGGTCCGGCCGACCGATCGTCCTTCTGATCGAACCGCATCTATCGTGTTGTCCTCGAAATATCAGGATCTGCTTTTCAGGTCCATTGAGAGGTGCGTTATGAACGCTGATCCAAAAGACTCCGATATCGACGACGATACCCCCGAATACCCGCTGCCTTCACCCACCGACTCCCTGAGTCGCGACCAGCGCCCGCCCGACGATGACGACACCGGCGTGGAGCAGGTGCCCACCGATACCGATGATGTGAAGCGCGGGGATGTGGAAGCCCATCCCGATGACCCGGACATTGCCGGTGACGATCTATCGGGAGAACCGAGCTGAAACCTGCGCAGCGATCCATCGCCGCTCGTCGATTGCGCGGCACCTTTAAAAAGCGACCGCTGCCAGACATCAGGTAAAGCACTCTTTAAAGGAGGTGCGCCATGATCAGGTCAAAACTGACGACCCTGACGGTGGTCGGCTTATTGTCGATCAGTTCATTGGCGGCGTTTGCTCAATCTTCTGGCCGCGATGCGCCGGTCGACAAGGGCGGGATGCCGCCATACTCGGAAATGAATGCGGGCGCCTCGGATGGGAAGGTGCCGCCACCGGACACCATTGGTGGTGGGAATGGCGGTGATGCCAACGGGAGTAGCACCAGCCCGGGGGAGGGAAGTGGGTCGATGAGCGATGGCAGTTCGATGGGGAGTGGTTCTGGAAGTGGGTCTGGAGAGTCAGGTGGTTCTGAGAGTGGTGGGACGGATAGGACAGATGGTGGTACTGGAGGTTAGAGATCCTTAAGCCCGGACGTGAGCCGGGCTTTTTATGATTAGAGCTTTTCTGATTCAATCCAGCATCTATAGAAAGATTGCTGTTCGTTTGGATCATTTGTTAGGTTGTTGTCATCATAATCAAAAATATAAACTACATCGGTGAGCGACGAGGCTTTACCCAATGTCAATTCATATGCTTTCAACCCAAGAGACATTTGTGATGACATACTGGAAGGATGTACGTTGATTTTTGATCCCTTGCAGAGAAATTGTATGTTGGGGTTGTCCTCTCGAACACGTGCGAAGCACCTATAAAAGTCACTGTCCGAATATGTTTTGTTAAAGCCATTTTTCATTGTGAAAGTTATGGTTACGTCTTTGTTGTCGCATATAAGGTTGGCGATTTCCTTTGTGTCGTCAATGCTTATGGTTATTTCAACCTTAGATATCATTTTTTTATTATCCTATACGGATTTGGTATGGAGTAACCGAGCTCTCTGCCATCGTCAATGATTAGAGTGGCGCCAAGTACGTCGGAATTTTCTATTCGGTTAGCTATGGCAATCTCTTTTTCTGATCCGAAAAGGTAGGCTTGTCCAAGCTCTTTCTGTAAATCATATCCATCTATTTTTTGAAGAGTATAGAGGTAACCTACTTTTGTGTGATAGCCGGTTGCGAAAAGCTTGCCAACATCTCGCGACGGCGACGTGCTGATGAAATTACTGGGTGGGTTTTCACTATCTATAGAGTGGAGCAATAGATCATTGCTTTTACCTTTGCTTTTAAAACCGTTTTGAAATACATCGTCGGGCTCTCGTTCATCCCCACGGTATAAGTACTCCTCTTCTCTTTTAGGTGAGGGAGTTATTGCCTCCCCCTCATCAACCCCCACCTTACCCGCCGGATCCACATCCCCAAACGACGGCTTCTTACACCCATCCCCTCCCGGACACTCACTCAACCCCAACGGATCAACCCAGCCCGTCGGATTGCGCGTGTATTGATACCCGTTTAACCCACCCGCCAACTTACTCGGGTCCGGTGTCAGGTACCGCCCGACATCCGGGTTGTAGTACCGGTGCCGGTTGTAATGCAGGCCGGTTTCGGCGTCGAAATACTGGCCTTGAAAGCGCAGCGGCTGATCGAGGACTTGGTGGGTGTCGCGGTTGAGGCGGGTGAGGCGGCCGTAGGCGGTGTATCGGGCGGCCCAGATGATGTCGCCGCTGTAGTCGGTGAGTTCTTGCGGTGTTCCGAGGTGGTCGAGTTGGTAGTAGAACGGGCAGGCTTGACGTGGGCCTTTGCCGTCGAGCATGGCCAGTGGACGGAAGGTGCCGGGTTCGTAGATGTAGCTTCGATGGTGATCCTGGCTGTGTTCGGCGACGAGGTGGTCGCCTTGCCAGAAGAACTCGGTGGTTTTGCCATCGACGGATTTGCTGATACGGCGGCCGAAGGCGTCGTAGCGGTAAGTGGCTTGGCTGCCATTGGGCAGGGTGGCGCCGATCAACCGGTGCTGGCAGTCGTAGTGGTATTCGGTGACGAGTTTTTGCGCGGTGCCGCGACGCTCGCGGATCAGGTTGCCGAAGGCGTCGTAGTCGTAATGTCGATCGCCTTGTATCAGCAGGCGATTACCCAGCACCTTCGCAACGCCGGAACGATCCTGCATCAACAGATTGCCGGCCGGGTCGTGGGCGAAGCTTTCCGGTGATTGGTCTCGGGAATGGCGGACGCGGATCAGGCGGTCGAGCGAGTCGTATTGGTAGCTGCGCTGGCCGTGGCGGGTGTCGGCGATGTGGTCGAGATTGCCGTTGGTGTTGTAGGCATAGTCGCGACGGTACAGCGGATGTCGATGTTGGCTGACAGCATGGGCCTTCAGCCGGCTCTGGTCGTCGTAGGCGTATTCGCTGAGCAACAGACCCTGTTGGCGGTTTTGTTCGCGACCGAAGGCAAACTGGTGGGTGGTGAGTCGTGTGCCATTGAGGTCAATGGCCGTCAGCGCGCCACCCTTGGCGTGGTGGTAATCGAGTTTGCTGTTGTCTGGCAGACGCAGGTGGTTAAGTCGGCCGCACGCGTCGTAGCGATAACGCAATGTGCCCCAACTTTGATGCTCGGTGATCAGCCTGTCCTGGGCGTCGTATTCGAACTCCAGCGGATGGTCGTGGCCGTCATCGACACTGACCAGTCGGCCGAGGCGGTCATAGCGGTACTTGACCTGGACGCCATCGGGCAGGGTCTTGACCAACAGACGTCCAGCCGAGTCCCGCTGATAGCCGGTGATCAGCTGCGAGCCGTCATCACCGAACTCGGATTTCTCCTGCAGGTGGCCGTTGAGATCGTAGCTGTAAGCGGTGCGGCGGCCGTCGAAGCCGGTTTCTTGTCGGATCAGGCCGTTGGGCGTGTAGTCCAGCCGATAGTGTTCGCCGGCTTCGTTTTCGATGTCCGTGAGCAGCAGCTGGGCGTTGTCATAGCGATAACGCAGTTGCGTGCCATCGGGATTAATGCGGCGGCTGACCAGGTGCAGATCGTCGGCATATTCATAGCGAGTGACGCGGCCCAGTTCATCGCGCTCGGCGGTGATCTTGCCATAGGCGTTGTAACTGAAGGCGCGACTGGCGCCGGTGGGACGCGTCGTCTGAACCAGTCGCCCGACGGCATCCCATTGGTACTGGGTGAGCGCACCGTGTTCGTCCTGACGGGTCGTCTGTCGGCCTAACGCATCGTAGGAAAAGCGCCGCTGACTACCGTCCGGCAAGGTCTCTTCGAGTAGTTGTCCCAGTCCGTTCCAGATGAAGACATGCCGGCTGTTGTCCGGGAAGCGGATCGACAGCAAACGCCCCTGAGCGTCGTGGTGGTAGTGAGTGACCTGGCCGTCCGGATCGGTGGCTTCGGTAACATCCCCCTGGGCATTGCGTTGATACTTCCACACCGCTTTGCCGCGATAGCGTGCATGCAGGAAACCATTGCGGTATTCGTAGGATGTTGGCTCGTCTTGCGGCGGAACCAGCGCGACCAACCGTCCGACTTCGTCGTAACGGTATTCAGTGATCGCCCCGAGCGGATCCTGTTCGGCTACCAACCGGCCATTGTCGTCGTAGGCCTTAAGGTGTTCGCCGCCATCCAGCTCGACCCGACGCACCAGCCGCGCCCGATCATCGTGGACATAAACCTCTTGGCTGCCATCGATGTTCTGGACGGTGACGCTGCCCTGGTCGTCCCAGACATAACGCGTGTCCATCTGGGAAAACGACGCCCAATGCCGCACGCATCGCGCGGCCTTGCCAGACCTTTCCCACTCCCAGAAGAAACTCGCGCCACCGGCCAGTTGCCGCTGCAGAATCACGTGCTGGTCGTCGTAATCGTAACGCTCGCTTTCACCGGCGGCATTGGTTGCTTCGATCAAGCGTTGGCGGGCGTCGTAGCGATAGAAAACCAGCGTCTGCTCTGTATGCCAGGCTTCACCCACGGTATCGGTGGGATGAAACGACTGATATTCAATGGCGACGAGGTGCCTGCGCTCGTAGCGCAACAGCAGGGAACGACCGGCGCCGTTATCGAGGCGTTGAATGCGATCCTGACGGTCGCGAGTGATGTGGAGGCGGTTGTTGTAGACGTCGCTGATCGCCGTCAAGCGACCCTCTCGAAAGTGATAGAACCGGCTCGTCTCGCCGGCCAACGCGAGAATCAACTCTTGCGACTCATTCCCAAGGTAAATCGCTGCCCGCGACAGGCTGTTATGAATCGCCGGACGCTCGACGCTCGGCAACGGAAAGGTGGTGCGACGGTTTTCATGGTCGATCCAGACGACCTGTTCATCGTCCAGCTCCAACCGCTGTGCCAGCGAATGGCTCCAGCCCCAGCCCAGTCCGCAATCGATTTTCGCCGCGCTGGTGCGGTACAACCGGGTAAAGGCAAACGGTAGCAGCCCGTCCAGCGAACCGTCGGTGAGGGTCAGCAGCTCTTCACCGGTGACCATCGACACCGGGCAGCCGTTGGTGCAGGTCCGTGCCGCGCAATCGGCGCTGTCGCCGTTGGGGTTTTTCGCCTGACTCGATGCATCGTCGTGAGGTTCGTGACGGCCCAGCCGGGTCATGGCGTTGGACTTGTCGCGAGCAATGGCGACTGGATTGTTCACCTGCACAACCGGTGAGTCGCCGGCGCTGATCTGTAGCGGAACCGTTGGTGCAGGTTTCAGCGGTGCATTTCGCGCACTGACCACGAGCGGTTTGAGCGCGCCAGCGTGGGCTGTCAGGTCAGATTTGGTCGTTAGTTCGGCCAGTCGCAAACTGGCCGCCGCCAACCACTGTCGCGCCTGCCGGGACTTGATCTTGTCCAGTACTTTGGCGCTCATGCCGAGCTTCAGGCCCGTAGGGCCGGTGAGGCGCACCAGCAGGAAACTGATCAATAGTTCTGTACGAATTTGCGCCACGACTTCAGCGATGTACTGCGGCGGCAACATCTTTATCCAACTGATGAAGGCGGCGAGATGGATGAACATCAATGGCTCATCGCTCAACATCAGCAACACATTGGCGATGGCTTCAGCCGAGGCATTCAGCAGCGTCTCGAGCTCGCCTTGGGTCAGGTACTCAAGGAGTTTTTCGCTATTGGTTTGCAGGTCGGCCACCAGGGCGTAGACCTGCTTCACGTCATCCCACAAACCCTGCAGCGAACGCTCAAGGCCGCGCCAGTCGGCCTGTTGCAGCAGGCCGTAGCGCTGAGTGAAGGTTGCCTCGGAGAAACCTGCCCATAAAGGCTCGAATTCGCTCGACCATTCATTGCGCAACCAGCCTTCCAGCTCGCCGATCACGCCTTGATAGGAGGCATAGAGCGCTTTGACGTGATCAGCGCAAACATTGGGAAAGAAGGTGATGCGATAACGCTGGCCGCGCCAGCAGTCGGGGATTTCGAGGATGCCGCTGGGGCCGATGGTTTCGTGAACGGGCTCACCGAACGTCAGTTCACCATTACGCTGCGAGATAACCGGTTCGAGCATCACCGGCGTATCGCCGATCGGCACGAAACGCGCGGCCTCAAACATATGAACCAGGGTCAACGGACCGCTGGCAGGGCACATGGCGAGCGTTGAACTGACAGGGGTAGTGGAGTCCTTCGGTGCGCTGAGCCGGACTTCGTTGCCGACCTTGAACACCTGCTCGACATCCAGTGCCCCACCGGTCCAGAAGTTTTCCGCCCAGGCCTCGTAGTCGTTGAGGCAGAGTCGAAAATCACCGAGCAATGCTTCGATGTCCGGCTGCTCGGGGTTCATGGCGGCGACCACCAGCAAGCCGATGGCATTGTTCAAGGCCAGGACCTTGTCAGGTTCGAACATTCGCAGTCCCTCGCGCTGATTAATCTGGAGCGCAAGACTTTGCGGGGGATCAACGAGGAAAGAAGTCGGGAAAAGAGGTGTTTGGTGTAGGGGAAGTCGCTAAATCATCGTGGGCGTCCTCGACACAGTTTTTTGTGTCCGCCAGGCATTGCCCGTTGCTCTCTGCCAACCGCGCTCGCTATGCTGCTGAACCCTTTAATCCATCACGACCCCGGCGTGCCTTAGCCGCTCTTGGGATGTCATGAGAAAACGGATCAGATGCGATGAATGCACCCTTGGATGAGTTCGGCCCGATCAAGGCCGTGATATTCGACATGGACGGCTTGCTGCTGGACACCGAGGGTATTTACACCGAGGTCACGTCCATTATTGCCGGGCGTTATGGCCGGACCTTCGACTGGAGCGTCAAACAGAACATCATCGGTCGTGGCGCGGGTGATCTGGCGCGCTATGTGGTCGAGGCGCTGGACCTGCCAATTACAGCCGAAGAGTTTCTGGTGATCCGCGAACCGCTGATGCGCGAGCGTTTTCCGACGGCGCTGGCGATGCCTGGCGCAGAGGAGCTGGTTAGGCACTTGAAGGCCAACAACATTCCTATTGCGGTGGGCACCAGTTCTTCACGTCAGTCGTTCGGCCAGAAAACCACTTTGCACCGCGACTGGTTTGCGCTGTTCGACTTCATCGTCACCGCGGATGACCCGGAAGTGGGTGCGGCCAAACCGGCGCCGGATATCTTCCTGACGGCGGCGCGGCGCCTGGGTGTCGCGCCCGAGGATTGCCTGGTGTTCGAGGATTCGCCGTTCGGTGTCACGGCGGCGAAAGCGGCGGGGATGACAGCGATTGCGATCCCGGATGCGGCGATGGCCGACGAAAAGTACGCACACGCCGATGGCATTCTTCGTACGTTGAAGGCGTTCAAGCCCAGCGCATGTGGCCTGCCGGCACTTGAGTGGGCTTAACACCTATCTGATGTGGGGCTTCTGTGGCGAGGGGGCTTGCCCCCGTTGGGGCGCGAAGCACCCCTGAAACCAGTCAGAGCGGTCTTGAATTAGAAAGCGGTTACCTGTTTTACGACTGCTTCGCAGTCGGACGGGGGCAAGCCCCCTCGCCACAGAAGCCCGCTCCCACAGTGACCTGTATCAGGCGCCGAAACCACCATCGATGGTCAGGCTGGCACCGGTGATGTAGCCGGCTTCGGGGCCAACAAGATAAGCGACGAAGCTGGCGATTTCTTCCACTCTTCCATAACGACCCACGGCCATCAGCGGGATCAGGCTTTCAGCGAAGTCGCCGCTGGCGGGGTTCATGTCGGTGTCGACCGGGCCCGGTTGCACGTTGTTGATGGTGATACCCCGTGGGCCGAGGTCGCGGGCCAGGCCTTTGGTCAAGCCGACCAGCGCCGATTTGCTCATGGCGTACGGGCCACCACCGGCGAAGGGCATGCGCTCGGCATTGGTGCTGCCAATGTTGATGATGCGACCGCCTTCGGTCATATGTTTGGCGGCTTCCTGAGTGGCGATGAACACACTGCGCACATTGATCGCCAGGGTCTGGTCGAAGTCTTCGAGTTTGAAGTCTTCCAGCGGTGCGATGGCCAGAACGCCTGCGTTGTTGACCAGGATGTCCAGGCGACCGAAGGCTTCGACGGTGACCTTAACGGCATTGCGAATCGCGACGGCATCGGCGCTGTCGGCCTTGATGGCCAGGGCTTTGCCACCGGCGCTGGTGATGCTGTTTTGCAACTCTTCGGCTTTGGCGGTAGAGCTGACGTAAGTGAAGGCGACGGTAGCGCCTTCGGCGGCCAGGCGTTTGACGATGGCAGCACCGATGCCGCGTGAACCGCCTTGAATCAGAGCTACTTTACCGCTGAGGTGTTGAGTGGTCATGTCGATCTCCAGAAATTCAAGGCGGGCTGCCTTGTTGTTGGAGTCGAGTATCGGCTTCGCACTACTTCGCGGGTAGACCGTCATTGCTATAGTCTGTGTAAACCAGAAGTTTATAGTGACACTTATGGAAACCTTCAGCAGTATCGAATGCTTCGTGCGTAGCGCCGAAGTTGGCAGCTTCGCCGAAGCGGCGCGGCGCTTGAGCCTGACGCCGGCGGCGGTGGGCAAGAGCGTTGCCAAGCTGGAGGTGCGACTGGGTGTGCGGCTTTTCCAGCGCAGCACGCGCAGCTTGACGCTGACTGAGGCCGGTCAGCTGTTTCTCGGCGAAGTCAGCGCCAGCCTGCATACGATCCAGAATGCCGTGGCCAACCTGGCCAGCGCCGAAGGACGTCCCGCCGGCACATTGAAAGTCAGCATGGGCACAGTGTTCGGGCGCTTGTACATCGTGCCGTTGCTGGGCGAGTTTCTGCGGCGCTTTCCGGCGATCAACCCGGACTGGCATTTCGATAACCGCCAGGTCGACCTGATCGGCCAGGGTTTCGATGCGGCGATTGGTGGCGGATTCGAACTGCCCCAAGGCGTGGTGGCGCGCAAGCTGACGCCGGCCCATCGGGTGTTGGTGGCTTCAGCCGAGTACCTCGCGAAGCACGAGGCGATCGTCGACCCCGACGACCTCAAATACCACGACGGCATCTTGATACGCTCGCCGCAGACGGGGCGCGTGCGTTCCTGGCAGTTGACCAGTCGCGCCCGGCAACACAGCCCGCTGACACTCAAGGCGCGGATGACCATGAGCGATTCGGAAGCCGCCTGCGCCACGGCGGCTCAGGGGTTGGGTATTGCATTGGTGAGCATGCCGTTTGCCGTGGGTTATCTGAATGCGGGGACGTTGCAGCGGGTGTTGCCTGACTGGTACGTCGATGACGGCAACATCTCCATCTATTACGCCGAACACAAACTGCTACCGGGCAAAACCCGGGCGTTTGTCGATTTCATCATTGAGCAGTTTGCGGAGCAGGGGTTGGGGCAGCGGTTCAGTGCGCTTTGAGCTTGGCTTGGGACCGAGGTGTGGCCATCGCGGGCAAGCCACGCTTCCACAGAACGACACAAAACCTGTGGGAGCGAGGCTTGCCCGCGATGAACGATAACGCGGTTTTAGACTGTGATTTTTAAGCCTTGGATTTGCTGATGATGTTCCCGGCATGCAGCCCGCATTCTTTCTGCGTGGCTTCTTCCCACCACCAACGACCTTCGCGCTCATGCTGGTTCGGCAACACCGGACGGGTGCAAGGCTCGCAGCCGATGCTGATGAAACCGCGCTCATGCAGGCTGTTGTACGGCAGCTCCAGCATGCGAATGTAGCCCCAGATCTCTTCGCTGGTCATTTGTGCCAGCGGGTTGAATTTGTACAGAGTGCGTTCCGGGGTAGAAAACGCGGTATCGATTTCCAGTACCGCGACCGCACTGCGGGTGCCCGGGCTCTGGTCCCGACGCTGGCCGGTGGCCCAGGCGGTCACGCCCGAGAGCTTGCGACGCAACGGCTCGATCTTGCGGATGCCGCAGCACTCGCCATGGCCGTCCTTGTAGAAACTGAACAGGCCTTTTTCCTTCACGAAAGGTTCGAGCTTGGTGTAGTCCGGCGATACCACTTCGATATCGATCTTGTAGTGCTCACGCACCTGTTCGATGAAGCGGTAGGTCTCGGGGTGCAAGCGACCGGTGTCGAGGCTGAACACCTTGACGTTCTTGTTCAGCTTCCAGGCCATGTCCACCAGCACCACATCCTCGGCGCCGCTGAAAGATATCCACAGGTCATCGCCGAACTCGGCGAACGCGAGTTTCAGGATGTCCTGAGCGGATTTGTTGGCATAGGTCGTGGCGAGTTCCACGACATCGAACGATGGGCTCATCAGGGCGGCTTCCTACAGGTCGGTGGCGCTGGGCGCTCTATATGCGTCGATGGTAACAAAATCCTGCGGTGGCTGGTGCGCCCTCTGCGTTGCACAGAGGAGGGCGAGTCGCTAGAGTTCGGCAGTCCTTTTGCTCGCTCGACTCAATAAACAGTACAAAATGGGAGTGTCTTGTGGAAATTGCCTGTCTGGATCTTGAAGGTGTGCTGGTCCCGGAAATCTGGATCGCCTTTGCCGAAAAAACCGGGATTGACTCCCTCAGGGCCACCACTCGGGACATTCCCGACTACGACGTGTTGATGAAGCAGCGCTTGCGGATTCTCGACGAGCACGGCCTGAAGCTTTCCGACATTCAGGAAGTGATCGCCACGCTAAAGCCTCTGGAAGGCGCCAGCGAATTCGTCGACTGGCTGCGTGAGCGCTTTCAGGTGGTGATTCTGTCGGACACCTTTTACGAATTCTCCCAGCCGCTGATGCGTCAACTGGGCTTTCCGACCTTGCTTTGCCATCGTCTGATTACCGACGATGCCGGTCGGGTCACGGGCTATCAGTTGCGTCAGAAAGATCCCAAGCGTCAGTCGGTATTGGCGTTCAAGAGCCTCTACTACCGGGTGATCGCGGCGGGGGATTCCTACAATGATACGACGATGCTGGGCGAGGCGGACGCGGGGATTCTGTTCCATGCACCGGACAATGTGATTCGTGAGTTTCCACAGTTCCCGGCGGTGAACAGCTTTGCGGAGTTGAAGCAGGAGTTCATCAAGGCTTCGAATCGGGCGTTGAGTTTGTAAACACAACATTGTGGCGAGGGGGCTTGCCCCCGTTCGGCTGCGAAGCAGTCGTAAACCGGTGCATGCGGTCTATTTGAAAATTCGCGGTGTCGGGTTTTGGGGGCGCTTCGCACCCCAACGGGGGCAAGCCCCCTCGCCACAGAAGCCTGATATCAGAGGTTTTGCAGTGTATCGAGCAGCACCTTCACCTTGGTTATCGATTCCTGATATTCCGCCTGCCAGTCCGAATCCGCGACGATCCCGCCGCCACCCCAGCAGCACACCTGTCCATCCTTGACCAGCAAACTACGGATGGCGATGGAACTGTCCATCTCGCCGCGTACGTCCAGGTACAGCAATGAACCGCAATACAATCCACGACGGGTCGGTTCCAGCTCATCGATGATCTGCATGGCACGAATCTTCGGGGCGCCGGTAATCGAGCCGCCGGGGAAGCTGCCGGCAATCAAGTCCAGCGCATCCTTGTTATCCGCCAGCTCGCCGGTAACGCTGCTCACTAGGTGATGCACGTTCGGATAGCTTTCCAGACTGAACAACTCCGGCACCCGCACCGAGCCGATGCGGCAGGTTCGGCCGAGGTCGTTGCGCAGCAAATCGACGATCATCAGGTTTTCCGCGCGGTCCTTGGGGCTGGCCAGCAGTTCGGCGGCGTTCGCCGCATCTTCAACTGCAGTCAGACCGCGGGGGCGTGTGCCTTTGATCGGGCGGGTTTCGACGTGGCGCTCACTGACTTTGACGAAACGCTCTGGCGACAGGCTCAGCACGGCGTCGCCGTCGGGCAGGCTCTGGAAACCGGAAAAAGGTGTCGGGCACGCCGCCCGCAGCGCGCAGTACGCGGCCCATGGATCGCCCTGGCATTGCGCACGAAAGCGCTGAGCGAAGTTGACCTGATAGCAGTCGCCGGCCTGAATGTACTGCTGAATGCGTTCGAAGGCTTGTCGATAGTCGTCGGCGCTCAGGTCGGCACTCATCGGGCCGTCGAGTTTGAAAGGCTCGGTTTTCTGAGGTGCAGGTTGCGTGAACAGTTCGAGCAGCCGCTGTCGCTCGCTGTCGATCAGCGCCGGGTGGAACACCAGTTGGCTGGTGGCCAAGTGGTGATCGCTGATCAGGGCCCAGTCGTACAGTCCAAAACGTGCGTCAGGCAATTGCAGGTCGTCCCGCGCCTGGCTCGGCAGGTTTTCCAGATGCCGGCCGAAGTCATAGCTCAGATAACCGATCAGGCCACCGGCGAAAGGCAGGTCGAAAGGAACAGTGGCTTTACCGAGTCGCTTCAGAGTGTCGCGAAGGCGTTGCAGGAAATGGCTGCCGCTTTCATCCGGTAACACAGCCAGTTGTTCCAGCGGCCAGGCGCTGAGCAGGTCATAACGCCCACGCTCGGCGCTCGGCCGGCCGCTGTCGAGCAGCACGGCACCGGGGGCATGACGAATCGCCGCGAAGTATTCGGCGGGGTTGGCGCGATAGGGCAGCGGATGTACGGAGCAGGTCAGCATGGGCGGGGCAGATCAGCCATCGAGGCGGGGGAGCGATTGTAGTCCTCTGCGGGATTTGCTCCTAGAGGGGATGTCGGGGATTGGTAGATTGGCGACAAGGTTGAGGGCTGTTGATCGTTCCCACGCTCCGCGTGGTAATGCCGCCACGGACGCTCTGCGTCTGCCTGTGACGCGGAGCGTCACGGGATGCATTCCCACGCGGAGCGTGGGAACGATCAGTGTAAGGGATCAGCCCTCAACCGCTGGAATATGCCCAAACATTTCCTGAACGAACTCAACGCGTTCCTGCACCGTTTCGGTTATCCCGCGCGCTTTCAATTCTTCCAGTCGCGCTTCGACTGCGTGGGTACGCAACGTCAACCCGCAGTCGTTGGCGATCTGAATGTTCAACCCGGGCCGGGCGTTAAGCTCAAGAATCAACGGCCCTTTTTCCTGGTCGAGCACCATGTCGACACCGATGTAGCCCAACCCGCACAGCTCATAGCAGCCGGCCGCGAGCTTCATGAAACCGTCCCAGTAGGGCAGTTGCACGCCGTCCACGGCGTTGGTGGTGTCCGGGTGTTTGTTAATGATGTTGTTCAGCCAGGTACCGCGCAATGTCAGGCCGGTGGCCAGATCGACACCGACGCCGATGGCGCCCTGGTGCAGGTTGGCCTTGCCGCCGGACTGGCGAGTCGGCAGGCGCAACATGGCCATCACCGGATAGCCCATCAGCACGATGATGCGAATGTCCGGCACACCTTCATAGCTGATGCTTTTGAAGATCTGGTCCGGGGTCACGCGGTATTCGATCAGCGCGCGGTCACGGTGACCGCCGAGCGAGTACAGGCCGGTCAGGATGCTGGAAACCTGATGCTCGATTTCCTCGTGACTGATGATCTTGCCCGACACCGTGCGATAGCGACCCTCGAAGCGGTCGGCGATCACCAGAATGCCATCCCCGCCGGCGCCCTGGGCCGGTTTGACCACGAAATCGGTACGCCCGCCGATGATCTCGCCGAGGTTGTCGATTTCTTTCTCGGTGGAGATCACGCCGTACAGCTCCGGCACATGAATGCCGGCGGCGATGGCGCGCTCCTTGGTGATGATCTTGTCATCGACGATCGGGTACAGGCTGCGCTTGTTGTACTTGAGCACGTAGTCTGCGTTGCGCCGATTGATCCCCATGATGCCCCGGGCCTCAAGGGCTTTCCAGGTCTTCCAGAGACCGAACATCAGGCGTCAACCTTCTTCAGGAAAGCCTTGAAACGCACCAGCTCGGTCAGGCGGTAACCGCGATAGCGACCCATGGCCAGCATGAAGCCCACCAGAATCAGCAGGATCGCCGGGAAGGTGAACACGAAGTACACCAGCTCAGGCACGCTCATGATCAGGTGCGCCAAAGAGGCGGCGAACAGGGTACCGATCGCCACTTTCATGGCATGGCCGCCCCCGCGCTCTTCCCAGGTGATCGACAGGCGTTCGATGGTCATGGTCAGAATCACCATCGGGAACAGCGCCACCGACAAGCCGCGTTCCAGGCCGAGTTTGTGGCTGAACAGGCTGATCGCCGCGATCAGCACCACCACGAAGGTCAGCACCACCGATAGCCTCGGCAGCATTTGCAGCTTCAAGTGTTCAAGGTAGGAGCGCAGCGACAGCCCCAGCGCCGTAATGATCGTAAACAGCACAATACCAAAGCCGAGTTGGGTTTCCCGGAAGGCGAGGGCGATCAGCACCGGGGTAAAGGTGCCGAGTGTCTGAATGCCGATCAGGTTGCGCAGAATCAGGATCACCAGCACGCCGATCGGGATCATCACCATGATCATGAACGTCTGCTGGGTTTGCAGCGGCAAGCCGTACAGCGAGTATTCGAGGAAGTTGGCGTCGGAGTTTTCGTCGGTCAGCTTGGCCAGGCGAATGGCGTTCATTTCGCTGTTGTTCAGGCTGAAGGTGACGGTGGCTTTTTTGCCGCCATCGACGGTGATCAGGTTTTCATCGCCGGTCCACCACTGCAAGCGGTCGGTGGGCAGGCCCTGTTCGCCGGTTTCCGGGTTGAAGTACAGCCAGTCGGTGCCGTTGAAGCTGCGCAACCAGAGTTCAGGCATCTGTGGTTGATCGGCCACCAGGCGGATGGTGTGGACCTTTTCGATCGGCACGTGGGCGATGGACAGTACCAGCTCGACGATTCTGGCTTTGTTCGCGGTGGACGGATCGCCGCCCAGCAGCAGTTTCACGTTGTCGTCGTTGAGGTTATTGACGCGCTTGATGGCTTCGCCGATGAAGGTTTCGACGTCGGCCGAGTGTTGGCGGATCGGCGCGAGCAGGGCTTCGGCGGCGATTTTTTCCGGGCCTTCGACGGCAATGCTGTCGCGGAAGGTCGGGCCTTTGACCTTGGATTTTTCGCCGCTGTAGCGCTTGGTCAGCACCAGTCGGTAATAAAGGGTCTGGTTGCCCTTGGCCCGACGCGCCGACCAGGTGACTTTGCGGTTGCCATCGACACGGTTCACCGCCACGCCGTAATTATTGGAAATGAAACTCTCGTTGAGGCTCACGTAGTCGCGGCTCAGCGGTGGCACGAACATCTGAATCTTGATCGGGTCTTTGGCATTGGCGACGAACTCGACCTTGGCGTCGATGTTCCACAAGTCGTCGGTAGCGTCTTCGGTCACCGGAATTCCGAGCACGAAAATCTGATAGGCCGTAACTGAAATGCCCAGCACCACCAGGATGGCGATCAGCAGTTTCAGATGGAGGGTAAGAGCGCGCATTGGAATTACTCTGCGGTATGTGCGTCGGTGGCGCAGGCGGGTTTGCCAGCAGCGTATTTAAGACTGGGGTCGACCAGCGCATCGAAGCGTTTGAGCGCTTCGGAGCCGATCAGGAGCGGGTATTGGAAGGCACTGCGGTCGGTCAAGTTCACTTCGATGCTGCGTAAAGCCGAACCCATGCAGATATCCAGCTCGATGACCGGACGGGCGGTGTACTTTTTGCCTTCTTCCGGGTCGTAGTCACCGGCCCGGCGCTTGATCTTGCTGACACGGGCCAGCGGTCGTTCGATCGGGTGCGAATGCGCGGCGTCGATAGCCAGATAGAAGCGCACCCAGGATTCGCCATTGCGTTTGAAACGTTTGATGTCGCGGGCACTCAGCGAAGCGGTTTTCGCCCCGGTGTCGAGTTTGGCGGCGACTTCCAGATTGATGCCGTCCAGCGAAGCGTACTCATTGAGGCCGTACACAGTCTTTTCCCCTGCCGCGGCGAAACCTGGCAGGCCAAAAAGACAAAGGAATGTGGTGAAGGGCTTGAGTCTCATAAATCCTGGTGCGCAGCGGTCCGTTCTTCAATTCAAGGCCCTGGCATTGCTGCACAAGCTCCCTCGTATGCCTATCCGTTTTTTATGACAGGCAATGCAGATGACAAGCAAATGCGGGCGGCATTCTAGCACGGTGGGTTTATGGCGCCAGCGCTGGCCGACGGCTATAACTTGAGGTGTTGCTTCCTTATGGTGCAGGGTGGTTATTAGACGATTGTCGACAATATCGAATTATCCTTTGACGTGACCGGCCATATTCGCTAGTTTTTGCGGCATTGGTTTTCAAGGTGTCGACAATATGCTGGATCAACTCGATCCCCCGGTCACGATTCAGGACGACTCGGAAACACTTTCCGAAAACGTCTTCCGACGCATTCAGGCGGCCATCGTCAAAGGCGAGATCGCCCCGGGGAGCAAGATCTCCGAGCCGGAGCTGGCGCGCACCTACGGCATTAGCCGCGGGCCGCTGCGTGAGGCGATTCACCGTCTGGAAGGCCAGCGCCTGCTGGTTCGCGTGCCGCACGTCGGCGCGCGGGTGGTGTCGCTGAGCCACGCCGAACTGCTGGAACTCTACGAAATTCGCGAATCCCTGGAAGGCATGGCGTGCCGTCTGGCGGCTGAACGCATGACGGTCGAAGAAATCGACGAACTGCGCCGGGTGCTCGAAACCCACGAGCGCGATGCGGCGTTTCAGGCCGGTGTCGGTTACTACCAGCAGGAAGGCGATTTCGACTTTCATTACCGGATCATCCAGGGCAGCGGCAACCGCACCCTGACCCAGATGCTGTGCGGTGAGCTCTATCAGCTGGTGCGCATGTACCGCATCCAGTTTTCCACCACGCCCAATCGGCCGCGCCAGGCGTTTGCCGAACACCACCGAATTCTCGATGCCATCGCCGACCGTGACGGTGAATTGGCCGAGCTGTTGATGCGCCGTCACATCGGCGCCTCCAAACGTAATATCGCCCGTCACTACCAGGACGGCGCTAACCCGACAGCCACTGAACGAGGTGAGTCATGAGTTCCAACAAGAGCACTCCAGGCCAGCGTTTCCGCGATGCGGTCGCCAGCGAACATCCGCTGCAAGTGGTCGGCACGATCAACGCCAACCACGCACTGCTGGCCAAACGCGCCGGTTTCAAGGCTATTTACCTGTCGGGTGGCGGGGTAGCTGCCGGCTCCCTCGGCGTGCCGGACCTGGGGATTACCGGTCTGGATGACGTGCTGACCGACGTGCGTCGCATCACTGACGTCTGCGACTTGCCACTGTTGGTGGACGTGGACACCGGTTTCGGTTCTTCGGCGTTCAACGTCGCCCGTACCGTGAAGTCGATGATCAAGTTCGGCGCGGCGGCGATTCACATCGAAGACCAGGTCGGCGCCAAGCGCTGCGGTCACCGTCCTAATAAAGAGATCGTCTCGCAGCAGGAAATGGTCGACCGCATCAAAGCGGCCGTTGATGCCCGCACCGATGACAGCTTCGTGATCATGGCCCGCACTGATGCGCTGGCGGTGGAAGGTCTTGAATCTGCGCTGGATCGCGCCGCGGCGTGCATCGAGGCCGGTGCCGACATGGTGTTCCCGGAAGCGATCACCGAGCTTGAGATGTACAAGCTGTTTGCCAGCCGCGTGAAAGCGCCGATCCTGGCCAACATCACCGAATTCGGCGCGACACCGCTGTACACCACCGAGCAGCTTGCTGCCGTCGACGTGTCCCTTGTGCTGTATCCGTTGTCGGCGTTCCGTGCCATGAACAAAGCCGCGGAAAACGTCTACACCGCGATCCGCCGTGACGGCACGCAACAGAACGTGATCGACACCATGCAGACGCGTATGGAGCTTTACGATCGCATCGATTACCACACCTTCGAGCAGAAGCTCGATGCGTTGTTTGCAGCGAAGAAGTAAAGAACAAAAGATCAAAAGATCGCAGCCTCGTTTCACTCGACAGCTCCTACAGGGCTGTTGTCGAACGGGGTCAATGTAGGAGCTGTCGAGCGAAGCGAGGCTGCGATCTTTCGGCATCACAAAGAACCTGATGAAACACAATTTGCCGATTCCCTGACAAATTCAAGAAAAACTGGAGACAGCAATGGCCGAAGCAAAAGTACTCAGTGGCGCCGGGCTCCGTGGCCAGGTTGCCGGGCAAACCGCACTGTCCACCGTGGGCCAGTCGGGCGCAGGCCTGACCTATCGCGGCTACGACGTTCGCGAACTGGCGGCTGACGCACAATTCGAAGAAGTGGCTTACCTGCTGCTGTACGGCGAACTGCCGACCAAGGCACAACTCGCTGCCTATACCCAAAAACTGAGCAAGCTGCGTGACCTGCCGCAAGCGCTGAAAGAAGTGCTGGAACGCATCCCCGCCGACGCTCATCCGATGGACGTGATGCGCACCGGTTGCTCATTCCTGGGCAACATCGAGCCGGAGCAGGACTTCTCCGAACAGCACGACAAAACCGACCGCCTGTTGGCCGCGTTCCCGGCGATCATGTGCTACTGGTATCGCTTCAGCCACGACGGCAAACGCATCAATTGCGTGACCGACGAAGCCTGCATCGGCGGCCATTTCCTGCACCTGCTGCACGATAAGAAACCGAGCGAGTTGCACGTCAAGGTGATGAACGTTTCGCTGATCCTCTACGCCGAACACGAGTTCAACGCCTCGACCTTCACCGCCCGGGTGTGCGCCTCGACGCTGTCGGATCTGTATTCCTGCATCACGGCGGCCATCGGCTCCCTGCGCGGCCCGCTGCATGGCGGCGCCAACGAAGCGGCGATGGAAATGATCGAGCGCTTTTCGTCGCCGGAAGAGGCGATCAAAGGCACCCTCGGTATGCTTGAGCGCAAGGACAAGATCATGGGCTTCGGCCACGCGATCTATAAGGACAACGATCCGCGCAACGAGGTCATCAAGGCCTGGTCGAAAAAGCTCGCTGACGAAGTGGGTGACACGGTGCTGTTCCCGGTCTCCGAAGCCATCGACAAGACCATGTGGGAACAAAAGAAACTGTTCCCGAACGCCGACTTCTACCATGCGTCGACGTACCACTTCATGGGCATTCCGACCAAGTTGTTCACGCCAATCTTCGTCTGCTCGCGCCTGACCGGCTGGGCTGCACACGTGTTCGAACAACGCGCCAATAACCGCATCATCCGCCCGAGCGCCGAATACGTCGGCGTCGAACAGCGCAAGTTCGTGCCAATCGAACAACGCTGACCGGGGGGGCACTGACGCTGGCTACTGAAGAAACCGGAAACCCTGTGGGAGCGAGCCTGCTCGCGATGACGGACTGACATTCAATATCAATGTCGACTGATACACCGCTATCGCGAGCAGGCTCGCTCCCACAGTGGGTTGTGTTCACTTCGGGAGCAGTGCCAGGCGCCCACCTTTTGAAACCACCGTGACCGAGTCCTGACGATGAACACAAAATTCCGCAAACCGCTGCCCGGCAGCCATCTGGATTATTTCGACGTCCGTGCGGCGGTCGATGCCATTTCGCCTGGCGCCTATGACACCCTGCCGTACACCTCTCGCGTGCTGGCGGAAAACCTCGTGCGTCGCTGCGACCCGGCCACGCTCACTGAATCCCTGAAGCAATTCATCGAGCGCAAGCGCGACCTCGATTTCCCATGGTTCCCGGCCCGCGTGGTGTGCCACGACATTCTTGGCCAGACCGCCCTGGTGGACCTCGCCGGCCTGCGTGACGCCATCGCCCTGCAAGGCGGCGACCCGGCGCAAGTGAACCCGGTAGTGCCGACGCAGTTGATCGTCGACCATTCCCTGGCCGTTGAGCGCGGCGGCTTCGACCCGGAAGCGTTCGAGAAGAACCGCGCCATTGAAGACCGTCGCAACGAAGACCGTTTCCACTTCATCAACTGGACCAAAAAAGCCTTCAAGAACGTCGACGTGATCCCGCCGGGCAACGGGATCATGCACCAGATCAACCTGGAGAAAATGTCGCCGGTGATTCAGGTCCGCGATGGCGTGGCCTTCCCCGATACTTGCGTCGGCACCGACAGTCACACCCCGCACGTCGATGCGCTGGGCGTGATCGCCATTGGTGTTGGTGGTCTGGAAGCGGAAAGCGTGATGCTTGGTCGCGCATCGTGGATGCGTCTGCCGGAAAGCGTCGGCGTCGAATTGACGGGCAAGCTGCAACCGGGCATCACCGCCACCGACATGGTGCTGGCGCTGACCGAGTTCCTGCGTCAGCAAAAAGTCGTCGGCGCGTGGCTGGAGTTCTTCGGCGAAGGCGCCTCCGCGCTGACCCTGGGCGACCGTGCGACCATCTCCAACATGGCCCCGGAATACGGCGCCACCGCCGCGATGTTCTACATCGACCAGCAGACCATCGACTACCTCAAACTCACCGGCCGTGAAGACGAGCAAGTGCAGTTGGTCGAGAACTACGCCAAGACCACGGGCCTGTGGGCTGACAGCTTGAAGAATGCGCAGTACGAGCGCGGGCTGAGCTTCGACTTGTCCTCGGTGGTGCGCAACATGGCCGGCCCGAGCAACCCGCACGCCCGTGTCGCCACGTCCGATCTCGCGGCCCAAGGTATCTCCGGCCAGTGGGACGACGTGCCCGGCCAGATGCCGGATGGCGCGGTGATCATCGCCGCCATCACCAGTTGCACCAACACCAGCAACCCACGCAATGTCATTGCCGCCGGCCTGCTGGCGCGCAACGCCAACAAGCTCGGGCTGACCCGCAAGCCGTGGGTTAAATCCTCGCTGGCGCCGGGTTCGAAAACCGTGGCGCTGTACCTGGACGAAGCCGGCCTGACCACCGAACTGGAGCAACTCGGCTTCGGCGTCGTGGCGTTCGCTTGCACCACCTGCAACGGCATGTCCGGCGCACTTGACCCGGTGATTCAGCAAGAGATCATTGACCGCGATCTGTACGCCACCGCTGTGCTGTCAGGCAACCGCAACTTCGACGGCCGGATTCACCCGTACGCCAAGAACGCGTTCCTCGCTTCGCCGCCATTGGTGGTGGCTTACGCCATCGCCGGCACCATCCGTTTCGACATCGAAAAAGATGTGCTGGGCGTGGTCAATGGCAAGGAAATCCGCCTGAAAGACATCTGGCCGAGCGACGAAGAAATCGACGCGGTGGTCAAGGCCTCGGTGAAACCGGAGCAGTTCCGTCAGGTGTACATCCCGATGTTCGCGATCCACGAAGACACCGGTCCCAAGGTCACGCCGCTGTATGACTGGCGCGAAATGAGCACCTACATTCGTCGTCCGCCGTATTGGGAAGGCGCGCTGGCCGGCGCTCGTCCGCTCAAGGGTATGCGCCCGCTGGCGGTGCTGCCGGACAACATCACCACCGATCACCTGTCGCCTTCCAACGCGATCATGCTCGACAGCGCCGCCGGTGAATACCTGGCGAAAATGGGCCTGCCGGAAGAAGACTTCAACTCCTACGCCACCCACCGCGGCGACCACTTGACTGCGCAGCGCGCGACGTTCGCCAACCCGAAACTGTTCAACGAAATGGTTCAGGAAAACGGCAAGGTCAAGCAGGGTTCCCTGGCGCGGGTCGAGCCGGAAGGCCAGGTCATGCGCATGTGGGAAGCCATCGAAACCTACATGGAGCGCAAGCAGCCGCTGATCATCATCGCCGGTGCCGACTACGGCCAGGGTTCGTCCCGCGACTGGGCAGCCAAAGGTGTGCGTCTGGCGGGTGTGGAAGCGATCGCCGCTGAAGGTTTCGAGCGCATCCACCGCACCAACCTGGTGGGCATGGGCGTGTTGCCGCTGGAGTTCCAGCCGGGCACCGACCGTCACACCCTGGCCATCGATGGCAGCGAAACCTACGACGTGATCGGCGACCGCACCCCGCGTGCGACGCTGACGCTGGTGATCAATCGCAAGAATGGCGAACGCGTCGAAGTGCCGGTGACCTGCCGCCTCGACACCGCTGAAGAAGTGTCGATCTACGAGGCCGGCGGCGTGTTGCAGCGTTTCGCTCAGGACTTCCTTGAAGAATCGGCGGTTGCCGTTTAACACGACGAGCCGCGCGGGGGGTTAAGCCCCGCGCTGGCCGATAAGGATCTATATGGCTCACACACCCCAGATCAAGATTCCTGCTACCTACATGCGCGGCGGCACTAGCAAAGGCGTGTTCTTCAGCCTGAAAGACCTGCCCGAAGCGGCACAAATCCCAGGGCCGGCTCGCGATGCGTTGTTGCTGCGCGTGATCGGTAGCCCCGACCCTTACGACAAGCAAATCGACGGCATGGGCGGTGCGACCTCCAGCACCAGCAAAACCGTAATCCTGTCGAAAAGCCTCAAGGCCGACCATGACGTCGATTACCTGTTCGGTCAGGTGTCCATCGACAAGCCTTTCGTTGATTGGAGCGGCAACTGCGGCAACCTCTCGGCTGCGGTCGGTTCGTTCGCCATCAGCAATGGCCTGGTGGACGCCAGCCGCATCCCGCATAACGGTGTGGCAGAGGTGCGCGTATGGCAGGCCAACATCGGCAAGACCATCATCGCCCATGTGCCGATCACCAACGGTGAAGTGCAGGAAACCGGCGATTTCGAACTCGACGGGGTGACCTTTCCGGCGGCCGAAGTGCAGCTCGAATTCATCGACCCGGCGGCGGAAGAAGAGGGTGAAGGGGGGTCGATGTTCCCCACCGGCAATCTGGTGGATGACCTCGAAGTGCCGGGCGTCGGTACGCTCAAGGCGACCCTGATCAACGCTGGCATCCCGACTATTTTCATCAATGCCGAAGACATCGGTTACACCGGTACCGAATTGCAGGGCGCGATCAACGGCGACCTGAAGGCCCTGGCGATGTTCGAAACCATCCGCGCTTACGGCGCGCTGCGCATGGGGCTGATTCAGCATCTGGACGAAGCGGCCAAGCGTCAGCACACACCGAAGGTGGCGTTCGTCGCCAAACCGGCGGATTACATTGCGTCCAGCGGCAAGGCGATTGCGGCAACCGACGTCGACCTGCTGGTGCGTGCGCTGTCCATGGGCAAACTGCACCACGCGATGATGGGCACGGCAGCGGTGGCCATCGGCACGGCAGCGGCGATTTCCGGCACGTTGGTCAACCTGGCGGCAGGCGGTATCGAACGCAACGCTGTGCGCTTCGGTCATCCCTCAGGCACCTTGCGCGTGGGGGCCGAGGCCAGCCAGGTTAACGGTGAATGGACTGTGAAAAAAGCCATCATGAGCCGCAGTGCGCGGGTGTTGATGGAAGGTTACGTCCGTGTGCCGGGGGATTCTTTCTAACCCCAATCCAGACATACACACAAAACCCTGTGGGAGCGAGCCTGCTCGCGATGAGGCCATAACATTCAACATCTATGTTGCCAGTCGCACCGCCATCGCGAGCAGGCTCGCTCCCACAGTTGACTGCATTTCAATAACAAGAATGGCGTCACCAACTAAGATTGATCCTGAACCGAGGTCCCATCAGCGAACCACTGACCGAGTGAATCGAACATGAGCGCCAACGTCGACCTGAACAACCGCCCCGACTACGACACGGTCCTGCAGGACATCGCTGACTACGTCCTCAACTTCAAAATCGAATCTCCGGAAGCGCTGGATACCGCCCGCAACTGTCTGATGGACACCCTCGGCTGCGGTCTGCTGGCCCTGCGTTTTCCCGAATGCACCAAACACCTGGGCCCCATCGTCGAAGGCACGGTCGTTCCCTTCGGTGCTCGCGTGCCGGGCACCAGTTACCGTCTCGATCCGGTCAAAGCGGCGTGGGACATCGGTTGCATCGTTCGCTGGCTCGATTACAACGACACCTGGCTCGCCGCCGAATGGGGTCATCCGTCCGATAACCTCGGTGCCATTCTCGCGGTGGCTGACCACCTGTCGCAAAAACGCCTGGCCAATGGCGATGCACCGCTGACCATTCGTGTGGTGTTGGAAGTGATGATCATGGCGCATGAGATTCAAGGCGTGATTGCGCTGGAAAATTCCTTCAATCGTGTCGGTATCGATCACGTCATCCTGGTGAAAGTCGCCTCGACCGCTGTCGCCGCCAAGCTCATGGGCGCCAATCGCGAGCAACTGCTGTCGGCGTTGTCCCATGCCTTTGCCGACGGCCAGGCGCTGCGCACTTACCGGCATGCACCCAATGCCGGGTCGCGTAAATCCTGGGCAGCGGGGGATGCGTCCAGTCGTGGCGTGCGTCTGGCGGACATTGCGATGCGTGGGGAGATGGGTATTCCCGGTGTGCTGACCGCCAAACAATGGGGTTTCTACGACGTGTTGTTCAGCCACTCCAACAACGACCTGGCGCTCAAGCCTGAAGACAAACGTGCCTTCAGCTTCTCCCGGCCGTTCGGCAGCTACGTGATGGAAAACGTGCTGTTCAAGATCAGCTTTCCCGCCGAGTTTCACGCGCAAACTGCCTGCGAGGCCGCCGTCACCTTGCACCCCTTGGTCAGGAATCGCCTGCACGAAATCGACAGGATCGTCATCACCACCCACGAATCGGCGATCCGTATCATCTCCAAGGTCGGCCCGCTGGCCAACGCCGCGGACCGCGACCACTGCATCCAGTACATGATCGCCGTACCCTTGGTGTTCGGTAATCTGGTGGCCGAGCAATATGAAGACGATTTCCACGCCGTGCATCCGATCATCGACGTGCTGCGCGACAAAATGGTCATCGTCGAAGACCCGCGTTTCACCCGCGAATACCTGGAGCCGGATAAACGCTCCATCGCCAATGCGGTGCAGGTGTTCTTCAAGGACGGCTCCAGCACCGAGAACGTGGTGGTGGAATACCCGATCGGCCATCGCCGTCGCCGCATCGATGGTATTCCGTTGCTGGAAGACAAGTTCAAAGCCAATCTGGCTACGCGCTTCACGGCTCAGCGCAGTGCCGAGATTTTTGCGTTGTGCAAGGACCAGGCTGCGCTTGAAGCGACTCCGGTGAACCGGTTTGTGGATTTGTTTGTGATCTAGGAGACCGAGTTATCGTTCTTCGCGAGCAAGCCCGCTCCCACATTTGATCTTCAGCGAACACAGACTTTGTGTACGACACAGATCAAATGTGGGAGCGGGCTTGCTCGCGAAGGCGGCCTGACAGGCGCGGAAGAACTACTTGAACCGCCGCTCCACACCTTTCTCCACCAGAATCTTCGCCGAAATCTCTTCCACGGAGAAATGCGTGGAATTGATGTGGGCAATGTTCTCGCGGCGAAACAGATTCTCCACCTCGCGCACTTCGAATTCGCACTGTGCGTAGCTCGAATAGCGGCTGTTGGGTTTGCGCTCATTGCGGATGGCTGTAAGCCGGTCCGGGTCAATGGTCAGGCCGAACAGCTTGTGATGATGGGCGCGCAGGGCGGTTGGCAGTTGCAGGCGCTCCATGTCGTCTTCGGTCAACGGGTAATTGGCCGCGCGGATGCCGAATTGCATGGCCATGTACAAACACGTCGGGGTTTTACCACAGCGCGACACACCCACTAGTATCAGGTCAGCTTTGTCGTAATAGTGGGTGCGGGCGCCATCGTCATTGTCGAGGGCGAAGTTCACCGCCTCGATGCGCTCCATGTAATTGGAGTTGCCGCCGATGGAGTGGGATTTGCCGACGGTGTAGGAAGAATGCTCGGTCAGTTCCTGTTCCAGTGGCGCCAGGAAGGTCGAGAAAATGTCGATCATGAAACCATTCGAGGTCGCGAGGATCTCACGAATGTCCTGATTGACAATGGTGTCGAAAATAATCGGACGAAAACCATCGTTTTCGGCGGCTTTGTTGATTTGTTGTACCATGGCCCGCGCTTTATCCGCGTTGTCGATGTAGGGCCGCGTGATTTTGCTGAAGGTAATGTTTTCGAACTGCGCCAACAGGCTTTGACCTAGGGTTTCGGCCGTAATGCCCGTGCCATCGGAGATAAAGAAAGCAGATCGTTTCATTTGCACCTTGGGCCTTAAGCTAGTAACGATTCTTGGATATAGTAGGCGCGATTTGTCGGCCGCCAGTGGCCAGCATTCTCACTTATTTTCCAGGTCCAGGCCATACAGCCGGCAAATGCTCCCCCGAGTCGCCGGCTTCTGAGCTTTTCCAACACAGTTAGTGGAGAGATCACCTTGGTAGAGTACGTAGTTTCCCTCGATAAGCTCGGCGTCCATGATGTAGAGCATGTGGGGGGCAAGAACGCATCCCTGGGCGAGATGATCAGTAACCTTGCAGGTGCCGGTGTATCGGTGCCCGGTGGCTTCGCCACGACAGCTCAGGCGTATCGTGATTTCCTGGAACTGAGCGGTCTGAACGATCAGATCCACGCAGCCCTCGACGCGCTGGATGTCGACGATGTCAACGCCCTGGCCAAAACCGGCGCCCAGATCCGTCAATGGATCATGGAAGCCGAATTCCCCGAGAAGCTCAACGCCGAGATCCGCACTGCGTTCGCCACGCTGTCGGCCGGCAACCCTGACATGGCCGTTGCCGTGCGCTCTTCCGCTACCGCCGAAGACTTGCCGGACGCTTCCTTTGCTGGCCAGCAGGAAACCTTCCTGAACATCCGTGGTGTCGAAAACGTTATTCGCGCCGCCAAAGAGGTGTTCGCTTCCCTGTTCAACGACCGTGCGATTTCCTACCGCGTCCACCAGGGCTTCGACCACAAGCTGGTTGCCCTGTCGGCCGGTGTGCAGCGCATGGTCCGCTCCGAAACCGGCACTGCCGGCGTGATGTTCACCCTCGATACCGAATCGGGCTTCCGTGACGTGGTGTTCATCACCGGCGCTTACGGCCTGGGTGAAACCGTCGTACAAGGCGCGGTGAACCCGGATGAATTCTATGTCCACAAAGGCACGCTGCAAGCCGGTCGTCCGGCCATCCTGCGTCGCAACCTGGGCAGCAAAGCCATCAAGATGATCTACGGCGAAGTGGCCACGGCTGGTAAATCGGTCAAGACCATCGACGTGGACAAGGCCGATCGTGCACGTTTCTGCCTGAGCGACGCCGAAGTCAGCGAGCTGGCCAAGCAAGCGATGATCATCGAGAAGCACTACAAGTGCCCGATGGACATCGAATGGGCCAAAGACGGCGACGACGGCAAGCTCTACATCGTGCAGGCCCGTCCGGAAACCGTGAAAAGCCGCACCCAGGCCAACGTCATGGAACGTTACCTGCTGAAAGAAACCGGCACTGTGCTGGTGGAAGGTCGCGCTATCGGCCAGCGCATCGGCGCCGGCAAGGTGCGGATCATCAAGGATGTGTCCGAGATGGACAAAGTCCAGCCGGGCGATGTCCTGGTTTCCGACATGACCGACCCGGACTGGGAACCGGTGATGAAGCGTGCCAGTGCCATCGTCACCAACCGTGGTGGTCGTACCTGCCACGCGGCGATCATCGCCCGTGAGCTGGGTATCCCGGCCGTGGTCGGTTGCGGCAACGCTACCCAGCTGTTGAAAGACGGCCAGGGCGTGACCGTTTCCTGCGCTGAAGGCGACACCGGTTACATCTTCGAAGGCGAACTGGGCTTCGACATCAAGAAAAACTCCGTGGATGCCATGCCGGATCTGCCGTTCAAGATCATGATGAACGTTGGTAACCCGGACCGCGCCTTCGACTTCGCGCAGCTGCCGAACGCCGGTGTGGGCCTGGCCCGTCTGGAATTCATCATCAACCGCATGATCGGCGTGCACCCCAAAGCGCTGTTGAACTACGACGGCCTGCCACAAGAAATCAAGGACAGCGTCGACAAGCGCATTGCCGGTTACAACGATCCTGTTGACTTCTACGTCGACAAACTGGTTGAAGGCATCAGCACCCTGGCCGCTGCGTTCACCCCGAAAAAGGTCATCGTGCGTCTGTCGGACTTCAAGTCCAACGAATACGCGAACCTGATCGGCGGCAAACTCTACGAGCCGGAAGAAGAAAACCCGATGCTGGGCTTCCGTGGCGCTTCGCGTTACATCAGCGAATCGTTCCGCGACTGCTTTGAGCTCGAGTGCCGCGCCCTCAAGCGCGTGCGCAACGAGATGGGCCTGACCAACGTTGAAATCATGGTGCCGTTCGTTCGTACCCTCGGCGAAGCCAGCCAAGTGATCGATCTGTTGGCCGAAAATGGCCTGGCTCGCGGCGAGAATGGTCTGCGCATCATCATGATGTGCGAGCTGCCGTCCAACGCGATCCTCGCTGAAGAATTCCTCGAGTTCTTCGACGGCTTCTCCATCGGTTCCAACGACCTGACCCAGCTGACCCTGGGCCTGGACCGTGACTCCGGGATCATCGCGCACCTGTTCGACGAGCGTAATCCTGCGGTCAAGAAGCTGCTGGCCAATGCTATTCAGGCCTGCAACAAGGCCGGCAAGTACATCGGCATTTGCGGTCAGGGTCCTTCGGACCACCCTGATCTGGCCAAATGGCTGATGGAGCAGGGCATCGAAAGCGTTTCGCTGAACCCCGATTCCGTGCTGGAAACCTGGTTCTTCCTGGCTGAAGGTCAAGCTCCGGCCTGATGGTGTGGACGGGCCGCTCTCTGTGGGAGCGAGCCGGCTCGCGATGGTCGTAAACGATAACGCGTACTTGCTGGATAAACGCGTTGTTCTGGCGTCCTTCGCGAGCAGGCTCGCTCCAACACTGGCCGGCTCTTTTAGATATTCAAGTAGGGCGGGCTCCTCTGGATGCCGCCCTTTTTTGTGCAAGAGCATTATGCAAAGCAGCAGCAACCTATTTCCTGTCGCCCTGATCAGCGCCGAACGGCGCGGTGATCTGAGCGAAGACGTCTATCGTTTGAAACCCGGCAACAGCCCCGACGGCACCGTCGAACTGGCTGTGACACGCCTGGGTCTGGCCGATGAGCCGACGGTGCGTGGCGTGCCGGTGATTCTGTTGCACGGCAGCTTTTCCAATCGACGTTTCTGGTTCTCTCCCAAAGGTTTGGGGTTGGGGGCTTATCTGACGCGTCTGGGGTTCGATGTGTGGATTCCGGAAATGCGCGGTCATGGGCTGTCTCAGCGCAATCAGGACTATCGCAAAAACCGCGTCGCCGACTACGCGCGTTACGATTTGCCGGCCATTGGCGCATTCGTTCGCGAGCAAAGCGGCCAGGTCCCACACTGGATCGGTCACTCGCTGGGTGGCATTACGCTGGCGGCGGCGCTGGGTGGAGAATACATCGGCGAGCCTGTCGTCGCGTCTGCCGCGTTCTTCGGTACGCAGGTCAGCCGTACCTATTGGCCGTTGAAGTTTCCACCGGTGGAGTGGAGCGGGCGCTTCATCCTCAAGCGGTTTGCTCAACTGTCAGGTTCACGCCTCAAGCGCGGCCCGGAGGACGAGCCGATTGGCCTGGCCCTGGAAAGCATGCGCTGGTACGGGCTGTTCGGGCGTTTTGGCGATGCCGACAAGGACTGGTGGGCGGGTTTGGCCGAGATTCAGTTACCGGTGTTGGCCGTGAGTGCCGCGGGCGATCATCAGGACCCGACCTGGGCCTGCCGCAAGCTGTTCGATCAGGTCGGCTCCGAGCACAAGCAATTCATCACCCTTGGCCGCGAGCAAGGCTTTGGCGATAATTTCGGTCATGTGGAAATGCTTGTCAGCAAATCTGCGCAAACTGAAGTCTGGCCGTTGGTGGCGCGTTGGCTGGCAGATCAACAGACGCCTTTGCTGGGTGGAAAGCCGGATTTGGCCTCGGCCGTTTGAACCTGATGCTCTAACAAGGGCATTTCGCTCTGAACGGCTTGCGGCTAAGATATGACGCATTAAGCGGTTCTGGTCACTTTTGGTGACTGTTTCGCTCTGCGCGTTTGCGGCCGTTCAGCCTTGGCCCGCGTATGCTGCCTACTCGATTGTCTTCCTTCCTACAGGAGTTTCTCGATGAACCATTACCTCACGCCTGACCTGTGCGATGCCTATCCGGAGCTGGTGCAGGTGCTGGAACCGATGTTCAGCAATTTCGGTGGCCGTGATTCTTTCGGCGGCGAAATCGTGACCATCAAATGTTTCGAAGATAATTCGCTGGTCAAGGAGCAAGTAGCGCTCAAGGGTAACGGTAAAGTGCTGGTGGTCGACGGTGGCGGTTCCCTGCGCCGCGCGCTGTTGGGCGACCTGCTGGCCGAGAAAGCCGCCAGTAACGGTTGGGAAGGGCTGGTGATCTACGGTTGCATTCGCGACGTGGACATCATCGCGCAAACCGATCTGGGGGTTCAAGCCCTGGCCAGTCACCCGATGAAAACCGACCGGCGCGGTGTGGGTGAACTCAATATTGCCGTGACCTTCGCGGGTGTGACCTTCCACCCGGGTCACTATGTTTATGCGGATAACAACGGCGTGATCATTTCGCCAAGCCCGCTGAAGATGCCTGAATAAAGCGCGTTTCATTAAAGGGGTGAGGATGTTCGAGGAAGAAAACGCGCAGTGGGGGCTGGTGCATGCCCTGGTGCTGGACGGTAAAGGCGGTGCGCGTTCGATAGCCCGGACTGAACTCGATGACTTGCAGTTGCAGGCCCATGAAAGCCTGTGGCTGCACTGGGATCGCAGTCATCCGCAAACCCAGACCTGGCTGCGTAAATACAGCGGTCTGAGTGAATTTAGTTGCGACTTGTTGCTGGAAGAGAACACCCGGCCGCGCCTTTTGCCGCTGCCGGACGCCGAGCTGTTGCTGTTTTTGCGCGGGATCAACCTCAATCCAGGTGCCGAGCCGGAAGACATGGTCTCGGTGCGGATCTTCGGTTCGGCCCAGCGCGTGATCTCCCTGCGTCTGCGGCCGTTGCGCGCCACCGATGAGTTGCTGGTGCAACTGACCGAAGGCAAAGGGCCGAAAACCGCCTCCGAACTCATTCTTTATATGGCGCAATACCTGACTAACAAAGTGCAGGATCTGGTCAGCTGCCTCTCGGAAATCGTCGATGAGGAAGAAGAAAAGCTGGATACCGACGAACGGTATACACCTGAGCATGGGGCCGTTTTGCAGATCCGTCGCAGGGCGGCCGCACTGAAACGTTTTCTGGCACCGCAGCGGGATATTTTCGGTCAGTTGACACGAATAAAACTACCGTGGTTCGTCGAAGACGATGGCGATTACTGGAACGAATTGAACAACAGCCTGACCCGTTATCTCGAGGAACTGGAATTGACCCGAGAGCGCGTGGGGCTGGTCCTGGAGGCCGAAGACCGGCGTCTGAGCGTGCGCATGAATCGCACGATGTACCGCTTCGGGATCATCACCGGGATCTTTTTGCCGATGAGTTTTCTGACCGGTCTTTTGGGCATCAACGTCGGCGGTATTCCGTTCTCCACCAGCCCTTATGGCTTCCTGATCGCCTGCTTGCTGGCAGGCTCGGTAGCGCTGGGGCAGTGGTGGCTATTCCGACGTTTGCGCTGGTTCTGATGATGAGTCATGTGACCCGACCAAATTTGACCGCGTCTTTCACAGATATCACGAGAGGTGCGTATGCACGATCCGTTTGAACAGTCTTTGCGTGACATGCTCAAAGCTTCGCCGTCCAGCCGTGACGACGATGCCTGTCTGGGCCGCGTGCTGAAAACCGCCAACCGCCAGGTCGGTGCCGGCGATCTGTTCAGCCTGCTGGGCCGCTGGTTGCCCGCGCTGATGATCGCCCTGAATAACGGATCGGCCCATATCTCGCCGGTTTCCCGTCTTCGTAAACCTACCGCTCGCACTGCTGATAAGGCTGATTGAATATGGAACTTGATCTCTGGACTCAGAGCCTCGTCACTGCAATGACTGCGTTATGGACCAAGGTTGCAAACTTCATTCCGAACCTGTTTGGCGCACTGGTTGTGCTGTTGCTGGGTTTTGTCGTGGCCAAACTGCTGGACACACTGCTCTCCAAATTGCTCGCCAAACTGGGCCTCGATCGCCTGATGGGCGGCACCGGGTTGACCAAATTGCTGTCCCGAGCAGGCCTTCAGGTGCCTATCTCGACGTTGATCGGTAAAATCGTGTATTGGTTTGTTCTGCTGATTTTTCTGGTTTCTGCCGCAGAATCTCTTGGACTTGAGCGAGTTTCGGCTACGCTGGACATGTTGGCGCTGTATTTGCCGAAAGTATTCGGTGCTGCGCTGGTACTGCTGGTGGGGGTCTTGCTGGCGCAACTGGCCAATGGGCTGGTGCGTGGCGCGGCTGAAGGCGTAGGGCTTGATTACGCCGCGGGTCTGGGGCGAATTGCCCAGGGCCTGGTGATCATCATCAGTATTTCGGTTGCGATCAGCCAGTTGGAGGTCAAGACTGACCTGCTCAACCATGTGATCGTGATCGTCTTGATTACCGTTGGTCTGGCGGTTGCGCTGGCCATGGGGTTGGGAAGCCGGGAAATTGCCGGTCAGATTCTTGCGGGAATCTATGTGCGTGAGTTGTATCAGGTTGGGCAACAAGTGCGAGTTGGCGAGGTCGAAGGTCAGATCGAAGAGATCGGCACGGTTAAAACCACCGTGCTGACCGATGAGGGTGAGCTAGTCTCTCTCTCGAATCGGATTCTCTTGGAGCAGCATGTGAGTAGCCGCTAACCCGGCAAATCCTGCTAATGTATGCCGCCGCAAAATGTCCTGAAGGACTGCGGCGGACATTGACCTGACTGTCGGCCAGACTTGTTTTGAATAAAGCTCAATCGCTCTCCACGCGCTACGACCCCCGCGAGCTCTCTGATGAGGAGTTGGTCGCGCGCTCGCATACCGAGCTGTTTCACGTAACGCGCGCTTATGAAGAACTGATGCGGCGTTACCAGCGAACATTATTTAACGTTTGTGCACGGTATCTTGGGAACGATCGTGATGCAGACGATGTCTGTCAGGAAGTGATGTTGAAGGTGCTCTACGGCCTGAAGAACTTCGAGGGGAAATCGAAGTTCAAGACATGGCTATATAGCATCACGTACAACGAGTGCATCACGCAGTATCGGAAAGAACGGCGAAAGCGTCGCTTGATGGACGCTTTGAGTCTGGACCCCCTCGAGGAAGCATCTGAAGAAAAGATGCCGAAACCCGAGGAAAAGGGCGGACTTGATCGCTGGCTGGTGTATGTGAACCCGATCGACCGAGAAATTCTGGTGCTACGATTTGTCGCAGAGCTGGAATTTCAGGAGATCGCAGACATAATGCACATGGGTTTGAGTGCAACAAAAATGCGTTACAAACGCGCTCTA